>DASUXX010000437.1:0-2598 GCA_036377755.1 Gemmatimonadaceae bacterium | reverse complement strand
GCCGGAAATGTTCAATCAGGCATTTTTGCCGGAGCCGGCGGAACGTTCCACCGCTACTCCTCCGTAGGCGATGGGCGCAATGTCTGGGGAGTAAAGGCACGCATCGGATACGAGTTCCCGCTCAACAGCACGATGGTGCGTGTTGCTGCGACCTACGAGAGGAGATTCGACGCCGATCGGATTCCCGGTGCAACCATACTCGGGTTTACGGGCGGGCTCGCATTTCCGCTGTACGGCGAGGCTTATCAAATCGTCGACGGCAAGTCGAGCGCTTTTCCATCTGGTGGCGTCAGCGAATGGTATTTGACGATGGGCACGTCCGTGACACACACCCGGTCGCCGGCGTTCGAGAGCTCGACGACCATCAATATTCCTGAGCCGTACATCGGCGCGTTCACTTTCATCGGATTTCAGCGCCGCCTTGCTGTTGGAGCGCGCGCGACATTCCAGTACCTGGGTGCTTCATCGAGCACGACGCACGTTCGCGTTCTGCCGCGTGTCGAGTACCACTCGGCATCCGGAAATTTCCACGGCCCGAGCTTCAAGGCGGCAGGTCACATGGTCATCGACAACCAGACATTCGACGGCGTCTACACCATACTCGGCGGAACTCAATTGGGATTTGGCGGCGATGTTTCTCTTATCTTGCCGCGCGTCCCCACGAGCTGGACGTTTGGTCTCGGCGTAAACCGATTGTTGAAGGACTCGAACGGAGGCCGGCCCGCAGCCACAGAGCTGAGACTCGAGATCGGGCTCGACCGTTATCTCTTCGGCAAATAATTACTCGTGACGAATCGCTTCGATTGGTGACAGGCGCGCTGCACGCAGCGCTGGATAAATCCCGAATGCAATTCCGACGATCACGGGTGCGGAGATCGCGACGACAAGCGTGCTGAGGGAAAAACCTGCGTGAACCTGCGCCATTGTCTTCGCTCTCATTATAGAGGCGACGAGAGACGCTACGGCAATTCCGAGCAACGTTCCGAGCACGCTTCCCATGCCGGCAATTGCAACTGATTCAGCGAGAAACTGCGCGAGAAGATCCTTGTTGCGCGCTCCTGTTGCTTTGCGAACTCCAATCTCGCGCGTGCGCTCCGTCACAGATGCAAGGAGCACGTTCATGATTCCAACTCCGCCGACAACGAGCGAAACTCCCGTAATTGCGGCCATGAGGATCTTGAAGATCACCATGTTGTCGCGGACTTTCTCGCTCTCCTGAGCGTAGCTCGAGATCGCTACCTCTTTCTTCCAGTCCCCATAACGACTGGCAAGCCACGATTCGGTGCGTTTCTGAACCGCAGGCAGGCTCTCGATCGTTGACGCCGTCACTGTAAGTCGGCGTGTTGAAGATGCCTGCCTGCCGCCGGTTGCCGCGGCCACACTCGTGATCGGCACATATACTTTCGAGCGTGTGATGCGCGCCGGGTTGTTCGACGCATCCGCAGTCCATACTCCAATGATTTTGAACAGCGAGTCCTGAAGTCGGAGCGATCGGCCAATCAGCGATTGCGACGAGATTTGTTTGCCGAGGAGAGTATCAGCGAGCTGGCGCGAAATCACCGCCACGCGCGCAGCACTTCCAACTTCCGCATCGGTGAACATGCGCCCCGCATCGAGCTTTGCAGCTTCCCTTGTAAATCCATCGGGCAATGTGCCAACGACAGCGGCAGCGCGAGTGTGAGGCGTGGATCTTTGTGCCGAATCAGACACGATGCTAGTACCAGGCGATTGCATCAGCACTGCGCCGTCTGCTCCAATCGCAGCCGCGAGACTTCGCGCATCGGCAACCGTGAACGAGATCACGTTAGTTCGCTCGATTCGCTGTCCATCGATGATATCTTCATCGACCGCCGAGAGGCCAAGAGATTGAAGCCGTCCGTCTTTTGAAAGCTGATCGCGAACTGCTGTCTCGACCCCGTCAGAGAGCGACAGGACTGAAACCATTGCACCGACACCGATGATTACACCGAGTGCAGAAAGCGTGGTGCGAAGCGGATTCACTCTGAGCGCAGCGAATCCAGTCTTGATCGAAGGGGAAAGAGGCATGCGCTACATACGTTCGCAACGAGCGCGGGGGTTCACAAGAAAAAAAAGAGCGCCGATGTGCTCGGCGCTCTTCTCTGCGTCTCTGCTAACTCTGTCAGGCTTAGCGCGTAAGCGCCAAGCCCTCTGTTAACTCTATTTAATGATTTTAGTAACGACGCCTGCACCAACGGTGCGGCCGCCTTCACGGATTGCGAAGCGGAGGCCTTCGTCCATTGCGATCGGCGTGATAAGCGAGATCGTCATCTGAACGTTGTCGCCAGGCATCACCATCTCCATTCCCTCTGGAAGCTCGACTGAGCCCGTCACGTCAGTGGTTCTGAAGTAGAACTGCGGACGATATCCCTTGAAGAACGGCGTGTGTCTTCCACCCTCTTCCTTGGTAAGGACGTATACCTCTGCAAGGAAGTCGGTGTGAGGCGTGATCGAGCCCGGCTTGGCCAGAACCATTCCGCGCTCGATCTCTTCCTTGCCAATGCCTCTCAAGAGAAGTCCGACGTTGTCACCTGCCTGACCCTCGTCGAGGAGCTTTCTGAACATCTCGACACCGGTGAT
>DASUXX010000436.1:0-7397 GCA_036377755.1 Gemmatimonadaceae bacterium | reverse complement strand
GGCGGAATGAGACGGTGCACGTCCTTAACGACTGTTGCCTGATCGAGAAGCGAGATGTTGGATTTGCCCATCACGTGCAGGTTCACCGAGTACAACGCAGTCATTACGAGAATGCCGGCGAGGAGATCCTTTACTCCAAGCCGTGTGTGAAGAACTCCCGTGACATATCCTGCGATCATTCCTGCGACGATCGCTGCGAACGTTGCGATGAGCGGGTCAGTTCCTGAAACGATTAGAGCAGACGCGACCGCGGCGCCGAGTGGGAAGCTTCCGTCGGGAGTGATGTCTGCGAAGCGCAGGACGCGCGAGGCCAGATAAACTCCCCATGCGAGTGCGGCGTATGCGAGACCCTGTCCAATAGCGACGAGCCAGAACTCGAGCTCTCTGTTTGTTCTTACTGGAGTCGGCGCTGATATCGCTGGCGCAGGACTCGTGACGCCTGGTTGTGCCGCCGGTTTATCGCCGATGATCGAATCGGCACGACTCACAATTTCGGGCGGGATCGTAACGCCGTATTGTCGTGCAGCTTCGAGATCGACAACGAGAATTTTCTTCGCGCCTTTATAGAAGGGAATCGTGGCTGGATCTGCGCCATGCAGCACACGCATCAGCACCAGCGCCATGTCATAACCGTTCTGGTAGAAGCTCAGGCCCATCGCGAGCGGTGCGCCGCGATAACTCGTCGACGTCGCAACAAGAGGAATTCCTGCCTGGCGCGTTGTCCGCACGATCGATGGAAATCCACCGCCTACCATCACGCTGGGTATCTGAATGATTCCGCCAGCACCCTGTGCTTTCAGTGCCTGAATGCCAGGGATGATATCGCCGGGCGACGTGCACGCAGCCTTGAGGAACTTTACTCCCGCGACCTTCGCAGCCTCTTCTGCCATATGCAGATAGAACTCGGCGAACGGGTCACCTGGATCGTAGAGCGTTCCCCACACTTTCACATTCGGGAACGCTGCGTGTGCGAGTGCAACTGTCGAATCGACGGGGAGTGGAATCTCCGTCCCTGTCACATTGGGGCGATGATTTGTGGCTGAGGTGCCGGCGCCGATGATGTAAGGATTTGCGACAGCCCCGAATACGATCGGGCGATCGGTGATCGCCTTCAGTGCTGCCTGAGTTGCGATTGACGAGATGGTCGCGACATGAGTGACATTCTGCTGAATGAAGTCATTCATGATCAGGTTGAGCGTCGGGATGTCGCCCTGCGCGTTGCGCTCGATGATGGTTATCGAGGAATCTTTCAGGAGTCCCGAATCAGCGAGAGCCTTGAAGAACCCTTCACGTGCTTCCTCGAGATTCGCCTGCGCAGAAGGCTGCGCGAATCCAATGATCCGCTTTGGGCGTGACGTTTTGCTCTCGCAGCCAGCTGCAGCGGCGAAAAGGATTACTGCAACTACGCTGTGTGCGAGCTGTCGATGAGTGATTGGATTGTCCCGTGAGCGCGCGCAGACTGTACGGGTTCAGGGCTTTGGCGTCAAGCGCGGTTTACCGGATGAGGGAGATTTTGAAGTTGATATGTCAATACTTCCATAAGCGTCAGCTTCAACCACGATGGATATGCTGGCTGCTTATGGAAGTATTGCCATAGACAACTTCAAAATCTCCCTCATCCGGTAAACCTCACTCGCGACGCGTCGTGATTCGTATGACACCCGTCATTTCACTGTGGCCGAGATTGCTCGCGCCCGTAGTGCGGTCCACTCTTACTTCGGCGATCGAGATAGCAGGTATCTGCCGTAGCATTTCGATGGTTCCAAACCGCATACCGTCGATATACACGATCGGCGATGCCGAAGCGCTGCCCAGGATTGTCACCGCGCCCCGTGACATGAAGAACGAGGGCCGCACTTTGCGGATCGCGTCGTACGCCGACTGGGTTCGAACGCTCGCAAGCTGATCGAACGTGATGAGATTCGGATCGTATGCCGACGCTGTTGCGAATGATGATGGGTGGGCACAGGCACTGAGCGTCAGCACCAGAGCAGCGGCAGAAAGTGTGTTTCGCATATGTCCTCCTGAGTGGCAGCTCAGCTAGGACTATGCGCACTGTCGTTTGGATTGAATCCTGGTGACGCGTCTTGCAGCAATCTTACACGCTGCACACATCACCCAGACCATCAGCGGGGTGGTCCTGACCAGTCTCTTGCATGAGCAAGACGATCGCGAATCGAGGCACTGTCCGCGCCCCGAATTGATTCACGAATTGTCGCGATCTGGCGCTCGACACTCGAAAGCGCTGATATGATCGCCTCGGAATTATCGAGCGCGATCGCCGTCCACACGTCGGGTGAGCCGGCAGCCAGTCGCGCAACGTCGCGGCCTCCCCGGCCCAGCTGCCTGTGCGCTATGCCTGCTTGAGCGAGTGCCAAGGCGAAGGAGCACGAAAGTAAATGAGGCAGATGGCTCGTCCACGCGAGGAGGTCGTCGTGCTCGCCTGCGTCCATGGGCACCGGCTTTGCTTCGATCGATGCCCACAGGTCGCGTGCTGCCTTGAGACTGGCTTCGGATGTGCGCCCACCTGGACACAGGTAGACGATCTCTCCCTCGAACAGATCGAAGCGCGATGCACTCCAACCGGAGCGGTGGTCGCCCGCGAACGGATGCGAACCAACAAAGCATTCAGCGATTGCCGTATCGGCGGCGGCTTTCACTATTGATCGCTTCGTGCTCCCGGTGTCGGTAACGAGCCTGAGACTCGAAGCATGGTGTGCGACACGATGCAATACGTCGATCGCAGCATCACCGTACACCGCAATTACAACTGTGTCAGCTCCGAGGAGATCGTCGAGCGCAGGGGGCAGGCGCTGCGATAATACTCCTTCCGCAATCGCTGCGTCGACGTACGAAGAATTCGTATCGTAGCCGACGACATTCTTACCGCGAGCGGCGAGGGCGCGAGCAACCGATCCGCCGATCATGCCAAGTCCGATCACCGCGACTGTTCCTTTCGAGCTCACGCGTCCTCCTGCTGTGCGGATCTCGATAGCTTGAGAATGTGCCAGAAGATCTCGCGCACATCTTCGTCGGGAAGACCGAGCAATCGTGCCGACTCCACCGCGGAGCGAATCACGGAGGCCTCTCTGCCGGGATCCAGTATCGGAGTTCCAAGCTCTCTCTTGAGCGGGCCCGTTCGCAGTGCAAGGTCGAGCCGCTTTTTCAGGAGAGCGACGATCTCGTTGTCGATGGCGGCTATTTCCTCGCGGCATCGAGCCAGCTCATCACGGGCACTCATGCTGCTATCTCACGCGTTGAAGGAAGAATACGGCCAACTGCATCGACAACTGGCGATATACGACGCATGAGCCGGTCGAACTGCGGCAGTGTCAGCGATTGATCGCCATCGGAAAGCGCGCATTCAGGGTCGGGATGACATTCCACAATGAGGCCATCGGCACCTGCTGCAATTGCAGCAAGTGAAAGGGGCTCGACAAGATCAGCATCGCCCCCTGCATGACTCGGATCGACGATGATTGGCAGGTGACTTTCGCGTTTGATCACCGGGATCGCCGAGATGTCGAGCGTGTTGCGGGTTGCAGTCTCGAACGTACGAATGCCGCGCTCACACAATACGACCTGGCTGTTTCCGTGAGCCATGATGTATTCAGCGGCCATCAGCAGCTCGGTTACTGTTGCTGAAAGTCCGCGCTTGAGGAGAACGGGTCTCTGAACTCGTCCAAGCTCCGAAAGCAGCGCGAAGTTCTGCATGTTGCGTGCTCCTACCTGGAGCATGTCCGCGTATTCAGCAACAACATCGACGTGTCGAGTATCCAGGATCTCGGTAACGACTGGCAATCCCGTCTCTGCTCGCGTCTCTGCGAGAAGCTTCAGTGCATCGACACCGAGTCCCTGAAAGCTGTATGGCGATGTTCGTGGCTTGAATGCGCCGCCGCGCAGCATCGCTGCGCCCGATCGCTTAACAGCTGTTGCCGTCTGTCGCAGCATTGCAGAGCTCTCGACAGAGCATGGACCAGCGATGATCGTGAGTGCCTGTCCGCCAAAGACCGCCCCGTCTCCAACTCTTACAGTAGTTCTCGCTGCAGCGAAGTCGATCGATGCCCGCTTGTACGGGCGGAGCACAGGCATCACTGACTCGACACCTGGAAGCGACTTGAGAGGAACTTCTTCGAGAAGTGTCTCGTCGCCGATGCATCCTATGATCGTGCGGCGCTCACCGCGCGACAGATGCGTCTTGAGGCCCGCAGCCTCGATGCGCTCGCGAATGTGGTCGAGCTCCTGCTCCGTAATAGTCGAACGTGTGACGATGATCATTGTGTGTTCTCCGGAAAACAAAAAGGCCCGTGAATTCACGGGCCTGTCGAAAGTGCTTGAGTAGAAGTGTCAGTAAGTCGCTTCAGTCACACGCGCAATCGCCCACGGCCCGCGAAACGGGTCGAGTAGTAATACGAGGCGTAATAGCTGGTGTGGCACATCATGTGTAAGGACGACGTTAGGCCGGGGCCGGCAACCTGTCAATGGGGAAAGTCGTCCATCGAGGCCGCAGCGTTTATTTTGCGGGAAGCTCCAACACCCTCAAAACACGTAAATGGATCGTGTCCTAAGCGTCTTCATATGGATGATGACCGTAGTGGTCATAGTGTTAGGCATCTTCTATGTCGCCCTCGTATGGCTCGCGACTGCATCGTGGGATCGCGGCCGCTATTACGCAGGCCGCGCGTTTCGCCATCTGGCAGTAACGCAGGTGAAGCTTAATCCTCTCTGGCATTTCGAAATCGACGGAACGCCTCCCGCAAATCCGCGCAATCCGTATGTTGCCGTCTCGAATCACGAGTCATACGCCGACATTTTTCTCATCAGTCATTTCCCGTGGGAAATGAAGTGGCTCTCGAAGAAAACGATCTTCAACATCCCGTTTATGGGATGGATGATGCGCATGGCGAACGACATCCCGCTCGTGCGCGGAAAGCGTGAGAGTGTTCTCGCGGCGCTCGCTGAGTGTCGTGATAGACTGGAGAAGCGTGTATCGGTGCTGATCTTTCCTGAGGGCACGCGGTCTCCGACTACGGAGCTTCTTCCTTTCAAGGACGGCGCGTTCAAGCTCGCCATTCAGGCCGGAGTTCCAGTTCTCCCAATTGCGGTTGCGGGCACGCGTTTCTGCATGGCGAAGCAGAGCTTCATCTTCCGGAAGGCGCGTGCAAAGGCGCGTGTTCTTCCTCCGGTACCAACCGAAGGAATGACCGAGGCCGATGTGCCTGCATTGAAAGAAGAAGTGCGCGGCCGCATCGACCGCGCACGAAAGGAGCTGCTTCAGGAGCTCGGTATCAGCCGAGCCTGAACGGATCCATCAGGGCTGCGGCGCTGCGGGAGGACGCTGCCGCCGCGGCTCGATCTTCAATGCATCCTCAGCAGTCGATCCGGCGCGAACTTCAGTGTGACGAATCCGGCCGCCGAGGAGGCCGGTATAGACCATCGCGCCGCTGACGAATGCAGAAGCGAGAATCATCACGATCGTGAGTCCGTTCGGCACGGGCTGCTTTCTCCATTTATAGAGAGCAAAAATAGACACCAGTCCAAGCGCAGCAGCGAGATAGTACGCTTTCTCGCCCATCTCTTCGTGATCGTGAATCAGCTTTCTCTGCACTCCCGGGTATCCGCGAATAGCGTCTTCAGCGGGCTCGCCCGTTTTGTCAGCGAGCACTCCGGCGATCGCGGTGACGATCAGGAAGACAAAAGCGAGCCGGCGCAGAACATCTCTCGCCGCAAAGAGCGAAAGGATGAGAAGCGCCGTTCCGAAAAGCGCCCCGAAAATCGGGGCATGATTTACAAGAAGATGCAGATGAGCGCCGCTGAACATGTGGTCTCAGAAGTTGAGGTACGGCAGAAAAATGCAGAATCGGAGCCCCTTCAGGCGAGTCCCTTCCGCTTGCGATTGCGACTGACGCCATGGAGTGGCTAAGGCAGGGGTAAGGCCTGAGCCTTGCGGCACGTGCCCGCATGTTCTCCACGTCATGGAAAGAGATCGGCAGCATCATAGGCGCGACTAGCATCATCTTTGTCTTCATAGTCGCGCTGCTCCGCCTTACCGGTCCTCAGGCGCTCGCGAAGATGTCGATCTTCGACCTGGTCTTCGCGGTGAGCATCGGGTCGGTAATCGGTGCAGTGGCAGTCTCCGAGGAAGTCTCAGTGCCGGAAGGCGCTGTCGCTCTTGTTTGCCTCCTCGCCCTGCAGGAGCTGATCAGATTTCTACAGGCACGCTTTCTCTCGGCGCATCACGCGGTGCGGCAGGTGCCGAGGGTGCTTCTGTGGGATGGACAGTTGTTGAAGGACAGGCTTCTCGCTAACCAGATCAGTGCCGATGAGATTCGTGCGGCAGTTCGAAAGTCCGGGCACAGCTCACTCGATGTCGTTCAGGCCGTGGTACTGGAAAACGATGGCGACTGGTCTGTGATACTGAAGCAGAACCGCTTTGGTGATGATTCTGCATTTGATGGCCTGCCAATTCCTGGCATTCCAGGGCACAGCCGCAAGTCGGGCGGCCACAAAGCCGAGCCGGTCGGGACTCATGCCCGGCCCTGAAGGGGGCTGTCCCGTCACCGCGTGAATGCGGTAATCCACCGTCGTCCAAGTCGTCGCTCCAAAACTCACTGCACTCGCGGCCTTCGTGTTGCTGCGCCGCGGCTTGAACCCCAAGTGGAGAATCAATGTTCAAGCTCATGCCGATCTGCGCCGCCGCGCTCGGTCTTGCAGCCGCGGGCTGCAGTGACACACAGTCACCAACTGACAATCTCAGACCTTCCGCCGCGCGCGGAACTGCGGGCCGGGCGGTCGCGAACCTGAACCTGATGGATGCATGCGATCCGGAAACGTTCTCGGTGGTTCCAGGTGGATGCGCGCGAAATGGCGGAATCACTCTCGAGCAGTTCAATGCTCAGCTCGCACGTCTCGGCGTCGCGCCCGCGTGGCAGATCTCTCCGCCCGACGTGTATCTGCACGAGGGCGACGCCTTCATGGCAACGAACATCGGCGGCGAGATGCACACCTTTACCGAGGTGGAAGAATTCGGTGGCGGAATTGTCCCCGCTTTGAATGCGGCGAGTGGAAATACGGAAGTTGCACCGGAATGCACGACGCTCGGTCAATCCGACTTCCTCGCACCGGGCCAGAGCACGGATGCGGAGGAGACCGATGAGGTTGAGGATGAACACTACCAGTGCTGTATTCACCCGTGGATGCGGACGACGATTCACGTGAGAGGGCGGTAATCCCGGTTCGGGGTAATGGGTTTTCGATGTCGTGTGTCATGGGTTGTGTGTAATGAGTCGAGTGTAACCCAGGACATGTGACACACGACCAATGACACAAGACATCGAAAACCCATTACCCAAACGTTGAAGCGCCTCAATATGGAACCAGGTATTGCGAAGTCTGGT
>DASUXX010000435.1:0-12163 GCA_036377755.1 Gemmatimonadaceae bacterium | reverse complement strand
TCCATGTGACATCGACGCCCTCCGCCTTTGCCTGTTCAGCGATGAAATCGAACACCGTGTGCAGCGCAGTCTGATCAGTGTCGACGAGATTCATCGAAACCTGCGCCTGCCCATCTACTTCGAGGCCGAGCCCTTTCACTGCCTTGAATCCACCGGATGACTCGCGAACCTGTTTTGCGATCGATTTCGCGAGGGGAAGATTGGCAGCCTCGCCAAGGTAGACGTTATATGCGACGAGGAAAGGCCGTGCGCCAATGGCGATTGCGCCAGCACTCGTATGAATTGCATTCGGACCGTAATCGGGCTCACGCTCGGGATTCGTCCCAAGCTCGTCGCGCAAACCCTCGAATTGTCCGCGCCTTACATCGGCGAGATTCTTTCTTGTCGGACGAGTCGCTGCCCGCTCGTAGAGATACACTGGAATTTCGAGCTCGCGCCCGACTCGCTCGCCGAGCTGCTTTGCGAGCTCTATGCAGTCTTCCATCGTCGAGTCTTCGAGCGGGACGAACGGCACGACGTCGGTAGCGCCGATTCGCGGATGCTCTCCGCTGTGCTGGCGCAGATCGATGCGCTCGGCCGCAGCACGGATTCCCTCAAACGCGGCCTGCACCGCATGCTCGGCGGAAACGACGAACGTGATCACCGAGCGATTGTGCGACTCGTCCGACGACGCGTCGAGGATTGTGACGCCTTCAACTGCCGCGATGGCATCGCGAATTGCACCCACTACTTCAGGTCGTCTTCCTTCGGAAAAATTCGGAACGCACTCGATGAGTTTCATTCGTAATTATCGTGTTGTTGATGTTGCTTCACGAAGTGTGTCGAGAAGCCATTGATGAACGCGAGGGTTGCCGGCAACGAACGCGCCGTGCGCAATTGCCGCTTCATTGCCTGACAGGTCGGTAACTATTCCCCCAGCCTCGCGAATGAGAACTATTCCCGCAGCGACATCCCATGGGGCGAGCACCAGCTCCCAGAATGCGTCGAATCGGCCGCACGCAACGTCTGCGAGGTCGAGCGCCGCAGATCCGGCACGACGAATTCCTGCTGTTGCCCTGCTCACTGCAGTGAACTGCAGTGCATAGGAATCGAGGAGGTCGGGATTCTTGAACGGAAAGCCGGTGCCGACCAGCGCCCGTGGAATGCTGTCGAGATGGGATACCGTGATCTCTTCACCGTTCTGTCTCGCGCCCTTTCCAGCGGAGGAAGTAAAGAGATCACCACGCGGAACATTGAGCACCACTCCGGCGGACGCCCGTCCCTGGTACAAAACGCCAATGGAAACTGCGTAGTGGGGAAAGCCGTGAAGAAAATTCGTGGTTCCGTCGAGAGGATCGACTACGAACGTGAGGCTGCTTCCCTCGATGCGCGCATCAGGACTCAGCTCCTCTCCAATTATTGCGGCGCCCGGAAACTCGGCGTGAATCGCGGAGATCACCGCTGATTCCGCACCGCGATCGACTTCTGTAACGAAGTCCGCAGCGGCCTTTTCCTCCCATTCAAGATCGCCGAGTGCGTCGGCTGCCTGGCGAATTACTTCGGCGGCTTCGCGCGCGGCGATGATCGATACTTCCAGTGCGTCATCGATCAGCGCATTGTCGCGATCACGACTCTTATTGATTGCTTGCAACGCGTTCCTCACACTCGTTAACTTCGCCGGATGCCTTCATCCCGGATCTTCAGCGGAATCCAGCCATCAGGCGAGCTTCACATCGGCAACTATCTTGGCGCCGTGAAGAACTGGGTCGCTCTCCAGCAGCAGTACGAATCGCTCTTCTGCATTGTCGATTACCATGCGATCACCGGGCCATACGAGCCGGATGACCTCAGGCGGCGCACGCGCGACATGGCGATCTCGCTGCTCGCTTCGGGAATCGATCCCAAAAAGTGCACGCTGTTCGTCCAGTCCGCGGTTCCGGAACATACCGAGCTTGCGTGGATATTCAACACGATTACGCCACTTGGTGAGCTCGAGCGGCAGACGCAGTTCAAGGATAAGTCGAGCCGTCAGGAGAGCATTCTTGCGGGAATCCTGAACTACCCGGTGCTGCAGGCGGCAGACATTCTATTGTATAAGGCCGATCTCGTCCCCGTGGGCGAAGATCAGGTGCAGCATCTCGAGCTCTCGCGGGAGATCGCGCGGCGGTGGAATGCGAGGTTTTCGCCAGGCTATGCTGCGCGCGTCGCTGACCGGGATGCCGAACGAGCTGCTGCGACGAGTCCGGAGACGGGACTGCCTCTCTCAGACTCGGGCGACATCGAAGGATTTTTCCCGGAGCCCAAACCGCTCCTTACTCCGACAAGGCGGATAATGGGTCTCGATGGCAAAGCCAAGATGTCGAAGTCGCTTGGGAACACCATAGGGCTGCTGGAAGATCCAAAGGAGGTGTGGGAAAAGCTGCGTCCGGCAGTGACTGATCCCGCCCGTGTGCGGCGAACTGATCCGGGTACGCCGGAAGTGTGCAACATATATCACCTTCATAAGGCGTTCAGCCCTCCTGAAACGGTGGAGCATGTTGCGGTTCAGTGCAGAACTGCGGGCTGGGGCTGCATCGATTGCAAGAAAGTGTTGTTCGAGTCGATGGAGAAGGAGCTTGCGCCTATCCGGCAGAGAGCCAGCGCCATCAGGGCAGATCAGTCCGGCATCGACTCGGCGCTCAAGGAAGGCGCTGAAAAGGCTCGTTCCCTCGCGCAATCGACGATGCGAGAAACCAAAACACTGATGGGGCTCGACTAACACGGGCAATCTCGCGGCGGACGCGACCGATCTCGCGAGCGCGGCGAAGAACATTATCGACGACTTCGCTGCTCGACCCCGCTTCACCGGGAGCGAGCACGAAGAATCCGTGCGCGCCCGCTGCGAGACGCAGCTCCGCGATCTCGGTTTTTCGACGATGAGAGAGTCATTCACATACTCGCAGTTCCCGGCGCGATTCGGGCCTTTTATATGCGGACTGATTTTCGCTGCCGGGATGTATCTCGCGGGCCATCTCGCTTCATCGCGCGCCGCTCCGGTCGCGGGAATTGCGTGCGCGCTATCGAGCGCGGCTCTGGCAGGCATCGCTGGATCCTGTCTGCTGAAGCACACGCTTTCGATGCCACTGAATCGAGCGGCTGGAGTGAATCTTGTTGCAAAGCGGGGATCCAGCGAGCCGAGTGTGTGGGTGGTCGCTCATCTGGATTCGAAATCGCAGACGATTCGAATGCTCCTGCGGATCGGATCAATCGCTGTTGCCTGGATCTTCTTCATCCTCACACTCGGCACAATGGTGGCTCAGGTGTCACGGATGTCTGTCGCGGCTGGCTATGCTGAACAAATGCTCGCGCTTGAATCAGGAATCGGCAGTCTTCTTACGGGACTTGCGATTCTTCCTCTCGCATTCTGTTTCATACGCAACGAATCACCAGGCGCTCTCGACAATGCAACCGGCGTTGCATCAGTGCTGCTCGCTCTGAAAGAGCTTTCGCGTGACAGGAATGTCGGCGTGCTGTTCACGAGCGCGGAAGAGCTTGGCCTTGCCGGCGCGAGAGCGTTTGTTGCATCGCATGGATCGAAAGCGATTGTAATCAACTGTGACACGGTCGATGACGACGGTCGCTTCGTGTGTATGACGAGCGATAAGAGGAGCCGAACAGCAACGGCAATTGCAAAAGCAGGAAACGAGATCGGGCATTCCATAAAAATCCGCGGAATGATTCGCGGCATTCTGACGGACAGCATTCCGTTCGACCAGACAGGATGGGAGGCAGTGACCGTGAGCCGCGGAAACCTCCGGACGCTAGCAGTCGTACATACATCAGGAGATGAGCCGGCTCGATTGAATGGAGCCGGAGTGGCGCTCGCCGCGCGCCTGATCGCGGCAACTGTAGAGGAACTGGCCTGATGGCGTTTGGCATCCTTGTCGTCGTACTGATCCTGTCGCTGGTGCTGATCGCGCTGGGATTGCCCGGATTGTGGGTAATGATCGCGAGTGCGGTGGTCTACAACATCACGACGCACACATCAGCAATCGGCTGGTTTACGCTTATCGGTATCACCGTCCTGGCACTGATCGCCGAGTTCATCGAGTTCACGATGTCGGCGAAATACGCGCGAAAGTACGGTGGGTCGAGGCGCGCCGGCTGGGGAGCGATGATCGGCGGCATCATTGGCACGTTCATCGGGGTACCGGTTCCGATTGTGGGACCGCTGATTGGCGCATTTGTTGGCAGCTTTGCCGGGGCATTGATCGGGGAGCTTACGGTCGGCTCTTCCAAGACAGATTCAGCAAGGGTGGCGACCGGAGCTCTCATCGGGCGGGTCGTGGCGACCGCGATGAAGATGGCCGTCGGCTGTACTGTCGCTGTGTGGCTCTTCTTCGCAGCCATGCACTGATTGACACGACCTATCGAAGGGGTAGATTCACTCAACGCCCCGGCACCCGCCGGGGCGTTTCCTTTTTCGGTCGATTGAATGTTCGATTCAAGCACGCGCACGGTGGTGATCGTTGGCGCCCAGTGGGGCGACGAGGGCAAGGGCAAGCTCGTCGATGTAATTGCTGAACGGGCCGACTGGGTGGTGAGATACCAGGGCGGAGCCAATGCAGGACACACGGTTCACATAGGCGATAAATCGTTCGTCCTGCACCAGATCCCGAGCGGAATCCTTCACTCCGGCGTCCGCTGCGCGATCGGTAACGGCGTTGTTCTGGATCCCGATACGCTATTCACCGAAATCGATGAGCTCATCGCCGACGGTGTCGATGTGCAGGGCCGTCTCTATGTGAGCGACCGCGCGCAGCTCGTGCTTCCATATCACAAGCTTGTCGATTCATTGAGTCCGGCGAGCCGGGAAGTTGGAACGACGGGCCGCGGAATCGGCCCCGCATATGAAGACAAAATCGCGCGCCGCGGGATTCGTGTACTCGATCTCAAGCATCCCGAGCGTCTGCGTGGTCTCGTTGAAAAGGCGGTATCGCATGCGAATGCGGTGCTCGCCTCGTTCAACGTCACCCAGCGCGCTGACGTGGATGCGACGATTGACCTCCTGCATCGTCTCGCGCCGCGCATTCTTCCGATCACTGAGGACGTCGGCCTCATGATTCATCGGGCGATCACTTCGGGAGCAAATGTGCTCCTCGAGGGAGCGCAGGGATCGCTGCTCGACATCGACCACGGAACGTATCCGTACGTGACGTCGAGCAGCACAACATCGGGCGGCGCAGCGATCGGCGTAGGGATTGCTCCGACTTCGATTCACGCTGCGCTCGGGATCGTGAAAGCGTATACCACGCGAGTGGGGAACGGCCCGCTCCCGACTGAGCTCACTGACGCCGAAGGCGAGCGAATGCGGCAGATCGGCAACGAGTTCGGCGCTACCACCGGCCGGCCGCGGCGCTGTGGATGGTTTGACGGAGTAGTTGTCCGCTATGCCGCCCGTGTGAACGGCTTGACCGGCCTCGCTGTAACGAAGCTCGATGTGCTCGACAGTTTCGATCGCATTGCTCTCTGCACGGGCTACAAAATCGGCGACGAGATCTTCACTGAATTTCCGGGCGACCTGGTCGCGCTGGAGACTGCGGAGCCGCAATACGAGTGGATGGAGGGCTGGAACACGTCGACATCCGCTGCCCGGTCTCTGGATCAGCTCCCCGCTGCTGCGCGGAGGTATCTCGACCGGATCGAAGCACTAGTCGAGACACCAATCACATACGTCAGCGTAGGCACCCGCCGCGATCAAATCATAGCCGCGAGTCCTCGATAGTCCTCGATAGTCCTCGATAGTCCTCGATAGTCCTCGATAGTCCTCGATAGTCCTCGATAGTCCTCGGTAATCCTCGGTAATCCTCGGTAATCCTCGGTAATCCTCGGTATCTGCGGACTCCGGATTTCGAATTTCGGATCTTCGAGAACTCCGGATTACAGACTGTGCGGCCTCAGGACTAACTGCCATCGACGATCGACGACTGATTGCGGATTGAGGAGATTGAGAACGGAGGATGCCGCGCGTCTGATGAAATGCGAGATCGAGTTCGAGCCGCTGCGCGTGATATTTCCGAAAAATCCGCAGCCAGCAATCTCCTCAGTCCGCAGTCTCCTCAGTTCGTAACCAGTCGTCGATCGTCGATGGCAGTTAGTCCTGAGGCCGCACAGTCTGTAATCCGGAGTTCTCGAAGATCCGAGATTCGAAATCCTAAGTCCGCAATACGCAGGACTACCGAGGACCATTAAGGACTACCGAGGATTATCGAGGACTATCGAGGACTATTGAGGACTATCGAGGATCATCACGGACTATCGAGGACCATTGCGGACAATCGAGGACTTTATATTTGTACGCTATGTCTAATCGTGCTGATGTGATGGATAAGCTGGTGTCCCTGTGCAAGCGGCGCGGCTTCATTTTTCAGTCATCGGAGATATACGGCGGCACCGGGTCTGTCTGGGATTATGGCCCTCTTGGTGTCGAGCTCAAGCGCAACCTGCAGGAGCGATGGTGGCAGGAGATGGTGCGCTCCCGCGAGAACGTCGAAGGGCTCGACTCCGCCATCCTGATGCACCCGCGCGTGTGGGAAGCGAGCGGACACGTCAGTGGTTTTGTCGACCCGATGGTCGACTGCCGCAACTGCAGGAAGCGCTTTCGCGCTGATGATCCGAAGATCAAGGGAACGCCAGGCACTCCGGATGCGCAGTGCCCCTCATGCGGAATGAAAGGAACGCTCGGCGAGCCGAGACAGTTCAATCTCATGTTCAAGACGTTCATGGGGCCTGTCGAAGATTCTGCGGCGACAATCTATCTGCGTCCTGAAACGGCGCAGGGCACGTACGTGAATTTTCTCAACGTCCAACAGTCTACGCGCCAGAGAATTCCGTTCGGCATCGCGCAGGTCGGGAAGGCTTTCCGCAATGAGATCACTCCCGGGAACTTCATTTTCCGCACGCGCGAATTCGAGCAGATGGAGATGCAGTTCTTCGTCGAGCCCGGCACTGACATGGAGTGGTTCGAGTACTGGAAGGCGGAGCGGATGCGGTGGCATCTGGGCCTTGGACTGGACAAGGATCGCCTCCAGTTCCATCAGCATGGGGAGGACGAGCTCGCCCACTACGCGCGCGCTGCGTTCGATGTGCAGTTCGATTTCGGCGGCACGCTTGGATTCCAGGAAATCGAAGGCGTGCACAATCGCGGCGACTTCGATCTCACGCAGCACCAGAAATTCTCAGGCAAAAAGCTGGAGTACTTCGACCAGGGAGCGAACAAGCGATTCGTGCCTTTTGTAGTCGAGACGGCATGTGGTCCCAATCGCACTTTGCTCGCGATTCTTGCCAACGGTTACCGCGAGGAATCAGTCGCGGGTGAAGATGAAGGCCGCGTTGTCCTTGGACTGAAGCCTGCGCTCGCGCCGATGAAAGCGGGTGTATTTCCCCTCGTCAAGAAAGACGGGATGCCGGAGATGGCGAAGAAAATCGCCGATCATCTCCGCAAGGAATTCCCGGTTTTCTACGACGACAGCGGCGCAATCGGACGCAGATATCGCCGTCAGGATGAGATTGGAACGCCGTTCTGTGTTACAGTCGATGGCGAATCACTGTCAGCCAACACTGTCACCGTTCGCGATCGCGACACGCTCAAGCAGGATCGCATCTCGGTCGACGCCGTGCGCGAGTATATCGCCTCGCGCATTGCTGAATGAGCGAGCTCACTCTCGAGCAGCTGCGCCGGGACGGACAGGCATTTACCGAGGAGATTTCGCGCGAGAGCTATCTCGCGCATTCAGGCCATAAAGCCGGCGCGGAGTTCAAGCCGATATACGACAAGTACGCTCACGTCCTTGGAAAGGACGCGCTCGATCTCACACTCGAGCTCTTCAAGGACTCGGAGCATGGTACGGAAGAACATCGCTCAGCTGCACTGCTGCTCGAGTGGCAGCTCGAGTCCCAGGCATCACGGTCGCTCGCCGAGCTCGATGAACGAGAGATTGCGTGGGAAAGCTCCGCCTACATCGAGACTCCCGACGGCGACCGAATACAGTACCAGGCTGCAGCAATCGAAATCGCGAATGAGCGCGACCGGTCGCGACGTCTTCAACTCGACGCTGCACGTGCTGCCCTCGTTGAAAGGGAACATGCGCCACTAAGGCTCGAGCGACTGCAGCGTGAGAAGGATTACATCGAGTCACTGGGGATCGCTCCGAATTACAACGCTGCATTCGAAGAGATTACAGGCGTATCGCTTTCGCGTCTCGCCGCGGACTGCGCTGGGTTTCTCCGGGATACTCAGTCGTTATGGGAGGAGACGCTCCCGCACTACCTGAAGAAGTCACTTGGCATAACACCGGCGCAGGCGACTCGATCGGATGCGCTCGCGCTTCTGCGTGCATCGGAATACGACGCAGCGTTTCCCGGCAGCACTCTTCAGGCTTCTATCTCGCGGCAGCTGCGCGACATGAACGTGGACCCGGCTGCAGGCGGCCGGATCGTGTATGACGTTGGTGATCGCTCCGGAAAACGCGCGCGCGCTTTCTGCGCGCCTACGCGAGTGCCTGAAGAGGTGTATCTCGTGCTTCGCCCCCATGGCGGCCAGAGCGATTACACGACACTTCTGCACGAAGCCGGACATGCGCTGCACTTTGCGAATGTGCGCGCCGATTTTCCATTCGAGTACAAGTGGCTCGGCGACAACTCGATCACCGAGTCGTACGCGATGTTGTTCGATCATCGCATGAAGGACAGAGGCTGGCTTCTCAGGTACACTGAGATCGGCACCTCCAAGGTCGAAGATTTTCTTCGGCTCGCCGGATTCGAGGAGCTCCATTACATCCGCCGATATTGCGCAAAGCTGATCTATGAAGTCGAGGCCTACGGTGACAATGCGGAGTGGAACGATCTCCCCGATCTGTACGTCGAGACTCTCACGGGCGCTACAAACTTTCAGTATCGCGCCGCTGATGCATTCATCGATTTCGATCCGCGTTATTACTCCACGCGATACCTGCGCGCGTGGCAGCTCCAGGCTCTATTGAATGAATCACTCGTGAACCGCTTCGACATCGACTGGTACAGGAATCCGTCTGCCGGACCGTGGGTGATTCGCGAGCTCTGGGCAGAAGGACAGCGCGAGACCGCAGAGGAGCTCGCCGCGCGTGTCGCAGCTGGTGAACAGCTCTCGTTTGCGCCCCTCATCAGGAACATCGGGAATCTTCTTGGCAATTGACTGGCACGCCGTCGAGGCGGAGACGCTCGCGCAGCTTCAGACCCTGATTGGGTTCGATACTACAAATCCGCCGGGCAACGAGCTGCCGTTGGCCGAGCATATCGTGAGAGTTCTGGAAGGCGCGGGAATCGAGGCGCGGCTTCTGATGCCGCTTCCTAAGCGCGCTGCAGTGTATGCGTGCCTCCGCGGCAATGGATCAAAGCGTCCAGTGATGCTCCTTGCACACATGGATGTCGTCGGCGTCGAGCGTGACAAATGGTCATGTGATCCATTCGGCGGAGTGGTTCGCGATGGATATCTGTATGGTCGCGGCGCAATCGACGACAAAGGAATGCTCGCTGCGAATCTCATGGCGCTGCTCACGCTCAAGCGTGAAGTGATCGACCAGGGAGGCACGCTCGCGCGCGACGTCGTGTTTCTCGCAACTGCTGATGAAGAAACCGGCGGCGCATGCGGAATGCGCTGGCTCGTCGAGAAGCATCGAGAGCTGCTCGACGTAGAGTTCGTAATCAACGAGGGCGGCCGCACGCGTATCATCGAAGGCGGCAAGCGCTACCTTGCAATCCAGACCGCGGAAAAGATCTCGCACATGGTAACCGTGACTGCGCGCGGTCCAGCGGGTCATGCTGCGATTCCTCTCGATGACAACGCGATCTTCCGGCTCGGCCGCGCGCTTGCTCGACTTGCTGATTATCGAGAGCCGGTGACGCTGACCGAGACCACGCGAAGGTTCTTTGGAAATCTTTCGCATGTGTGGCCGAATGCAGCGGAGGGTGCTGCGATGGCGGATCTCGTTTCGTCAGACGCTGAACGCTCGGAACGCGGAGCGAAAGTTCTGTCAGGCATTCCCGTGTTTAACGCAGTGATGCGAAATGGTATTTCGGCGACGAAGCTCGCTGGCGGCGTTGCAGGCAATGTCATTCCCGCTGAAGCGAGCGCAGTTCTCAACGTAAGAACAATTCCCGGCAACTCGGTGAATGACGTAATTCAGCGAATGCGAGCATGCGTAAATGACGACGGGATCGCGTTCACGATCGCCGCTCATAGCGACGAAGCACCGGGTTCAGATCCTGATTCCGCAATGTTCGAGTCAATCGCTGCTGCAGCGAACGATCTCGATCCCGAAATGACCGTCGTGCCATATCTGAGCACAGGTGGTACGGACAGCGCGCATCTCCGCCGGATTGGAATCGATTGCTACGGGATACTTCCATTCCCGATGGAGCAGTCCGATGAGGAGCGCATGCACGGTCACGATGAGAGAGTCCCCGTGTCATCGCTGCATTTTGGGATGCGGCTGATATTCGAGTCGGTGAGGCGAGTGGCGACTTAGGACCACGGGTAAAACCCGGGGTAGGCACCGATGCACACCGATTGGACCGATGCGCACCGAAAACCAGAACACCAGGGGTTGGCACGGACACTCACTGCCACGCACGGACACTCACGGACAAAACACGGACACGCACGGACAAAACCACTAACGCGAGGAGAGATCAAAAAAACAAAAAACAAATAATTGATTTTGTTCATCGCATATGCGATTGGCTCTCGATTTCGTCAGTGAGTGTCCGTGCGTGGCAGTGAGTGTCCGTGCCAACCCCTGGTGTTCTGGTTTTCGGTGCGCATCGGCGTGCATCGGTGGCAGTTCCCCCGGGTTTTGCAGTTTGTCGGCGAGTTTCGGTCAAATCCGCGAGTGTCCGCGGCATTCCTCCCGACGATTCTATGCATTGAAACGGAGTGGCAGGCAGGTAGGGTGGCCGGTAGATTGCTCCTCATTCCTGCTCCAACATCTTTCAAGAAAACGAAGCAATGAACTCGCAACTGAGTCGAACCTTACAGGAAGCAGTAACGACGGCTTCACCTGATGAAGTGATCCAGGCAGCGAAGACGTTTTTTGCCCGGCGAAACGGGATCTACTCGGCGTTCCTCGAGCGAGAAGGGCCGGGGTGGGTGAATTTCCGCGGACAGGGCGGTGAAGAGATCGTCATCGCGGCGGTTGGCGTCGAAGGCGGGACGCGCGTATCCGGTTCCACGTATCTCTTCGACCAGCAAGTGGCTCGATTCCTCTCGACGCTTCCTGCGAAAGTTTCGATGGTCGAAAGCGGCGTTGCAGAAACGGCTGGCGTTTGACGATGACTGTTCCATTCGTCACTGAGCTCCGCACCCCTGATGAGGCTGTCATCATCGGCGGGGGCAACGGGAATGTGCTGCATCTGCGCGTTCAATCTGCCGAGCTGTGGGATGCGCTCCGCGTGGATGCGCCTGATTCTGCGCCCGTCGCGCAGGTCAAGACCGCGGCGCTCGACAAATTCTTTCCCGATGGATATCTCGCGACTGATTTCGTCGTGAAGCTTCGCGGATTCGAGATACTGAACGAAGACGATGCACTCACCGCGGCAGGAGTTCGCAACGGCTCGACACTGCTGCTCTCGCGCCGCCGCCGGAGACCAGTCAAGTAGAAAACAATCAGGCAATGCGCGTTGCGTTCATATCGCACGCAGACTGCGGCCGGCATGATACGGGTTGGGGACATCCCGAGCATGTCGGCCGTTTGCGCGCTGTCACCCGTGCGCTGCGCAATGAACAGGGACTCTTCGAAACTGTCGATCACGTAGAAGGACGTCATGCGACGATCGATGAAATCGCGCTTGCTCACGAGAAACCCTACATAGAATCAATTCAGAAAGCCGCGTCACAGGGCGGCGCGCGCCTCGATCCTGACACGGTCGTAAGCGAAGGATCCTGGGACGCAGCAACCGCTGGGACTGGATGCGTGCTCGACGGGGTCGATCGCGCTATGTCTGGTGCAAATCTCAGATCGTTCAGCGCTGTGCGGCCTCCCGGCCACCACGCACTGCGGGGGCGAGGAATGGGATTCTGTCTTTTCGGAAACATCGCGATCGCGGCGTTCTATGCTCGCCAGCGGCACGGTGCTCAGCGAGTTCTGATCGTTGACTGGGACGTTCATCA
>DASUXX010000434.1:0-5098 GCA_036377755.1 Gemmatimonadaceae bacterium | reverse complement strand
AGAAGCGGAGTTGCCAGTTGCCAGTGGGAAAAACCGCCTGGCAACTGGAAACTCCGCTTCTGGCAACTCAGATCTGGTTTGTCTCAGCCCAGCGATACCCCCCAAATTCCTACAGAACCCTTTCAAGGGAAGTGCTGTCAGAAGGTTCGATGATGGCACTCATGGTTCCTGACGAGAGTCGAGGCAGGGTGAGCGAACGGCAGCTGGTGGCGCGGGTCGTCGATGGCGACCCCGCTGCGCAAAGGGAGCTTTACGACTCCCATGTTGATCGTGTCTACCGGCTGGCCTACAGGCTGGCTGGCGAGGACGAGCTGGCCCGGGACTTCACTCAGCTGACCTTCATAAGAGCCTTCGAGCGAATCGGCGACTTCCGCTTTGAATCCTCGCTCGCGACATGGCTGCACACCATCGGAGTCTCGGTCGCGCTCAACGGGCTGCGCAAGGTGAAAACCGCCCGCAACCGCGAAGCACCGATCGAGGCAGCATCGAGCATCGGCACGTTCACTCGCGATTCTGAGCCTGATCTCAAAGCCCGTCTCAAGGCAGCGATCGATTCACTAAGCGAGAAATACCGAACGGTTTTCCTGATGCATGATGTCGAAGGGTACACGCACGAAGAGATAGGAGCCGCGCTCGGCATACCGCCGGGTACTTCGAAGACAAGGCTCTTTCAGGGCAGGGCAAAGCTGCGGGAAGCACTCGCAGATTTTAGAGGGGAGTGGATCCATGAGTGAAGAAGACCGCATCGACGAAATCATCCGGAGCTTGAGCGCCGATTACAATCGGCCGCCCGAGACGCCGCGCGATGAGATGTGGGCTGCGATTCAGGCAGCGCGTTCTGCGCCTGGCCCGCGCCTTCACGTGACTGCCGGCGGAGCATCGACCGGTTATAGAAACGAACGAAAGTTCGGACCGCGGTTCGCGCCGTGGATGGGAATGGCAGCAGCTGCTGTTCTTCTCGTTGCGACTGGAGTTGGCATCGGCCGTTATACCAGCCGTCCAACTACGGCTCCGACAGTGACGATGAATCCCGTAAGAGTTGCATCCGAGCCGCAGCCTATCCCGGGCGCGCCGACTGATGAGCCAGGTGCACCTTCGCCTGCGCCTTCGGTGCCCTCAGGCAACGGTGATGTTTCGCAGACTCACAATCCGCGGACTCGCGACCAGATTCGACAGAATCCGCAGATCAAGGGCAACGGAAGATTGACGCCGCTTGGCGGAACTCAGCTCGCTCAGGGCCCGCAGGCTTCGTCGAATGGAGTTTATCAGGTTGCAACACTCCGGCACCTCGCCGATGCCGAAGCGCTTCTCACGTCGTTCAGCCTCGAGTCGAAAGACCAGAGGATGGACAGAAACTTCGCGGACTGGGCGAAAGGCCTTCTTTCGAATACCCGCCTGCTCCTCGATTCACCCGCGGGTGACGATCCGCGGCGCGCGAAACTGCTTCAGGATCTGGAGCTCGTCCTCGCGCAGATAGTACAGCTCTCGCCCAACGCTGCAGCGACGGATCGCGAGCTGATTCAGGGTTCGATTCAAAATGGTCAGGTCATAACACGCCTGCGCACCGCGATCCCCGCGGGCGAGGCAAGAGCAATTCTGGAGAGATAGATGAAAGCACTCGCACTCGTCGTGGTCAGCGCCGTATTCTCGGCGGGACCCGCAAACGATTCGCCGAGCCGAGCTCGCGCCCCCAAGGCAATTGAATATGTAGTGAAGCAGGACGCAGCAGACTCCATGTATCGTGCAGCGCGCGATTCGATGAGCCGCGGCGATTACAGTGGCGCAGCAAGTCTCTTCCAGAGAGTTGCATCACAGTATCCGAACTCTTCGGTCGCCGACGAAGCGATGTACTACCAGGCATTCTCGCTCTATCGCATCGGTGGAGCGGAGCGCCTCAAGAGCGCGAGAAAAGTTCTCGATCAGCTCAAGACCAGGTATCCCGATTTCTCTCGCGGCGAGCCCGCTTCGCTGCGCACGAGAATCTGTGGTGAGCTTGCAAAGCAGGGTGATGAATCCTGCGCGGCGGAAGTGACGAAGGCTGCAACGGAGATAACGAAGTCGGAGCGCGAAGCAGCAAAGGCAGAGCGTGATGCGTCGCGTGCGGAGCGCGGTTCCTCCCGCTCATCGAGCCCGGCCGGATGCCCCGATGCAGACGATGAGAACGACGAGCGCGTTGCAGCGCTGAACGCACTCCTTCAGATGGATGCGGACCGCGCAATGCCGATCCTCAAGCAGGTTCTCAATCGTCGCGATGCATGCTCCGTTGGACTTCGCAGAAAGGCTGTGTTCCTCGTATCGCAGAAGAACACGAGTGATGCTGCGGACATTCTTCTCAGCACGGCACGCAATGATCCAGACGGTGAAGTGCGCCAGCAGGCAGTGTTCTGGCTGTCGCAGGTTCGCGATGAGCGTGCCGTCGACATGCTCGAGGACATTCTCAGGAACTCGAAGGACGAAGAGCTGCAGAACAAGGCACTGTTCGCATTGTCGCAGCACAGAAGCGGCCGTGGCAGCGCGATCCTTCGCGAGTTCGCAGTGCGCGACAACGCATCCACTGAGCTCCGCGGCCAGGCGATCTTCTGGCTCGGCCAGCGCAATTCGCAGGAGAATAATGATTTCCTGCGCACGCTCTACGGCCGGCTCAACAACGCCGAGCTCAAGGACAAGGTTCTGTTCTCGCTGTCGCAGCGCCGCAACATGGGCAACGAGAAGTGGCTCATGGGAATCGCGGTCAATGGAAAGGAAGACATCGAGCTTCGCAAGAAGGCGCTTTTCTGGGCGGGTCAGAGCGGAGTGGGCATCGACGAGATCATCCCGATGTACACGCAGATTCCCGATCAGGAGATGAAGGAGCAGGTGATCTTCGTCCTCTCGCAGCGCGGCAACAATTCGCAGGCGGTGGACAAGCTGATGGACATCGCGAAGAACGACAAGAATCCGGAGCTGCGCAAGAAGGCGATCTTCTGGCTCGGTCAGTCGCGTGACCCGCGCGTTCAGCAGTTCCTGATCGACATGATCAACCGATAGGAGAACGGGCGAATGATCAACTCGAGAAACTTCATCGTCGCAGGCACGCTGGTTGTCACAGCGTGCCTGCTGCCTGGCCGGACGCAGGCCCAGTCAATTGCAAGTCGTGTGAGCGCAGTGCGTGATGGAAAAGTGCGGATGACGTTTGCATCGCGTCCTGACCTGTGCGGATGGGGCAACGGAATCAGCAACAATTACGACGAGCAGAGAAATACCGGACGCAGCTGGTCGTCGAGCGATCGCAATGAAGACGTGTCGTACGACGATTCATGCAGTCGCGGTCCCGTTCGTCTCGTCATCACAAAGAGTGGCGGTCAGATCGATGACATTCGCGCATCCATTGGCGGCCGGTGGCGCGCGAATTCAAATGCGACAGACATCGGCGCCGTCTCAGCTCGTGAAGCCGTAGACTACCTGTTCAATCTTGCAGAATCCGGCAACAGCAGAGGCGCGCGGAAAGCAGTATTTCCTGCAACGCTCGCCGATAGCGTAAACGTCACGCAGCGTCTCTACGATCTCGCCCGCAACGATTCCCGCGACAGGGAAGCGCGGGACCAGGCAGTGTTCTGGCTCGGGCAGCAGGAGGATGATCGCGCGGTCGATCTTCTCGAGAACATTCTCAAGTCATCGAGCAACAACGACATTCGCGACAAGGCAATCTTTGCACTGTCACAACATCGCAGCGGTCGTGGCTTTGGAATCCTTCGCTCATATGCAGAGGATCGCAACGCGCCTGAAGATCTTCGCGGAAAGGCGATCTTCTGGCTCGGTCAGAGAAAAGGCGAAGAGCGATTCAACTATCTCCGTGGATTGTACACGCGCCTGGACAGCAATGACCTGAAGGACAAGGTGATCTTTGCAATGTCGCAGCAGCGCGACGATCAGAGTGGGAAGTGGCTCGTCGATCTCGCATCGAATTCGAATGAGCCGACCGAGATGCGGAAGAAGGCGCTGTTCTGGGCAGGACAGAGCAATGCGAGCACCTCGGATGATCTCGCGGCACTTTACGACCGCATGCGGGAGCGTGAGCTCAAGGATCACATGATCTTCGTTCTCTCGCAGCGCCGTGATCGCACTGCGCTCGACAAGCTCATGTCGATTGCCCGCAACGACCCTGACCGGGAAATGCGCCGCAAGGCGATGTTCTGGCTCGGCCAGTCGAAAGATCCCCGTGTTGCAGCGTTCCTCACCGACATCATCACGCGTTGAGGTGATCATATGCGAAAAATCTCAGCTGCAGCATTGGGGTTGGTCGTTGTCGCGAGCTTCATCTCGCGCGACACAGAAGCACAGTCGATCGCAAGCCGCGTAGCGAGCGTCCGTGATGGAAAGGTGCGATTCACTTTTGCTTCGCGCCCCGATATCTGCGGATACGGCAACTCGATCTCTCGCGGCAGCAACACGCGCATGAGCTGGGGCTCAGATAACTCTCCCGACGTTTCGTACGATGAAGAGTGCAGCCGCAGTCCTGTGCGCATCGTGTTGAACGTGAGTGGCGGCCGCATCCAGAAGCTGCGCACTTATGTCGGTGGACAGTGGCGGCCCGCAACGAGTGAAACCGTCGACCTCGGCAATCTCTCGGTGAGAGATGCGACAGGATACCTTCTTTCGCTTGCATCGAACGAGAAGAGCAAAGTCGGAGAGGAAGCCATTCTGCCGATCACTCTCGCTGACAGCGTGAATGTGTGGCCGTCCTTGATCAGGATTGCGCGTGACGAGAACGTGTACTCGTCCACGAGACGACAGGCAGTGTTCTGGGTCGGCCAGGCTGCCGGCGATGTAGTAGCTCCCGATCATTATGGGAGAGGGCGGGAAAGCGAAGATTCAGAAGTGAGAAAGCAGGCGGTGTTCGCTCTTTCTCAGCGCCGTAAGGATGAATCGGTTCCCGCGCTCATCCAGGTGGCGCGCAATAACAAGGATCCCGAAGTTCGTCGCACCGCGCTGTTCTGGCTGGGGCAGACGGGGGATCCCCGCGCTGTGTCTCTCTTCGAAGAGATATTGTCGCGTTAACTGCAGCTGAACTCGGATGCTGAGACACACCAGATTTTAGTTGCCAGTATGAAGATGCCAG
>DASUXX010000433.1:0-2283 GCA_036377755.1 Gemmatimonadaceae bacterium | reverse complement strand
CGGTTAGACCGGAGCTGTCAGTGTCCAGTCATGAGTCCTCGGTTTCCAGTTCTCAAACCCAGTACTCAGTTTTCAGTTCTAGTTTCCCACAAGCTGTCTCAGAACGTACGGAAGAATCCCACCATGCCGGTAATAGGACATCTCCTCGGGCGTATCTACGCGCGACATCACCTGGAACTCACGCACACCGTCATCACCTGAAGCGCGCACCGTAAGAACAGCGCGCGGCTTCATGTCGTCCGACATCCCGACGATGTCGAATGTCTCGAAACCAGTGAGTCCAAGCGACTGACGCGTTTCGCCATTCATGAACTCCAGCGGAAGCACGCCCATTCCGACAAGGTTCGAGCGGTGGATGCGCTCGAATGATTCCGCGATCACTGCACGGACGCCGAGCAGCAGCGTTCCCTTCGCTGCCCAGTCGCGACTGGATCCTGTGCCGTACTCCTTCCCTGCGATGATGATCAGCGGAACACCCTGGCGCTGGTATTCCATCGACGCATCGTAGATCGTAACCGCGTTTCCACCAGGTGACACAGACGTCCATCCGCCTTCCGTTCCCGGTGCGAGCTCGTTGCGGAGGCGAATGTTCGCGAACGTGCCGCGCATCATCACTTCATGATTTCCGCGGCGCGCACCGTACGAGTTGAAGTCGGTCGTCTTCACGCCGTGAGCAATGAGCCACTTGCCTGCAGGGCTTGCTGCTGGAATTGAACCTGCCGGCGAGATGTGATCCGTCGTGATCGAATCGCCGAGCATCGCAAGCGCGCGTGCTTCGCGAACGGGGCGCACGCCGGGAGGGGTGAGCGTCATTCCGTCGAAGAACGGCGGGTTCTTGACGTAAGTGGAATTCTCATCCCATGCGTAGAGATCGCCTTCAGGAACAGGCAATGACTGCCAGTTCTTGTCGCCGGCGAACACGTTCGCGTATTGAGTCTTGAACATGTCGGCTTTGACCGAGCGCAGAATCTCGTCCTCGACCTCTTTTGGTGCCGGCCAGATGTCACGCAGGAAAACGGGACCGTCGCTGCCGACGCCGAGCGGTTCGGTGTTGAAGTCGATGTCCATTCTTCCTGCGAGCGCGTATGCAACCACAAGCGGCGGCGATGCCAGATAGTTGAACCGAGTGAGAGGATTGATGCGTCCCTCGAAATTGCGATTGCCGGAGAGAACCGCAGCGACTACGAGCTTGTTCGCTTCAACGGCATCTGCAATCGGCTGCGGAAGCGGGCCGGAGTTTCCGATGCACGTCGTGCATCCGAATCCGACGATGTTGAATCGCAGCTTCTCGAGTGCACCCATCACGTTCGCGGCGTTGTAATAGTCGCGAACGACTTTCGATCCGGGCGCCAGCGATGTTTTGACCCACGGCTTGGTCATGAGACCTTTCGCGACCGCGTTGCGTGCGAGCAATCCCGCAGCGAGCATCACGCTCGGGTTGGATGTGTTCGTGCAGCTCGTGATCGCAGCGATGACAACAGCACCATGCCGAATGCTGAAGTTCTCACCGTTCATCGTCACGTGCACCGCACTGTTCTGGCCGGCCTGCTCTTCATGATTGGTCGCAATCACCGTCGGCGAAACCTGGGGTGATGCAGCAACTGACATCGCCTGCTTCGCTGCCGCGATTCCGGCTAGTGTTCCCGTCTTCTCGAGATCCGCGTGCAGTGCCTCGCGGAACATCCGCTTCGCGAGCTTGAGCGGCACTCTGTCCTGCGGTCGCTTGGGACCCGCGAGGCTCGGCTCAACTGTCGAGAGATCGAGATCGAGGGTGTCAGTGAAGACAGGATCGGGTGTATCGTCGGTGCGATACAGTCCCTGCGCTTTCGTGTAGGCTTCGACGAGCTGTACCTGCGCTTCGTCTCGACCAGTGAATCTCAGATAGTTGATCGTCTCCGCATCGACGGGGAAGAAGCCCATCGTTGCGCCGTATTCAGGCGCCATGTTCGCAATCGTTGCGCGGTCTGCGAGCGAAAGCGAGGACAGTCCGGCGCCATAAAACTCGACGAACTTCCCAACGACTTTCTTTTTACTGAGCATCTCGGTGACCGTGAGCACTAGATCCGTTGCAGTTGCACCCGGCGGAAGCTTTCCGTGAAGCTTGAATCCAACAACTTCAGGAATCAGCATCGATACCGGCTGTCCGAGCATCGCTGCTTCTGCCTCGATGCCTCCGACACCCCACCCCATTACGCCGAGTCCGTTGACCATCGTCGTGTGTGAATCCGTTCCGACGAGTGAGTCCGGATATGCGACGGATTCGCCGTTCACGAAGACGACCTG
>DASUXX010000432.1:0-5209 GCA_036377755.1 Gemmatimonadaceae bacterium | reverse complement strand
TCGCCGTCTACAGCGGCAAAGGCGGTGTCGGCAGCACGAGCATTGCGGTGAATCTCGCGCAGTCCTTCGCGGGCATTCAAAAGGATGCGCGTGTTGCGCTCGTCGACCTGGTAGTGGCCGGCGGTGACGTGCGTGTGTTTCTGAATCTCAAGCCGTCATACGACATCAGTCACCTGATTGCAAAAGGCAATCAGGTAGATGCCGAGCTTCTGAACTCGGTTCTCACTCCCTGCCCCGGCGGCGTGTGGGCATTGCCGACCGGAGACAGTCCTGAGGACCAGGACCTCTTCGATTCTGCTGCAGTGAATTCCATTCTGAGCCTGCTGCGGACGCACTTCGCGACAACGGTCGTGGATTGCGAGCATCATCTCAGCGAGGCGACTGTCAGCGCGCTCGATGCCGCCGACCGGATCGTTCTCGTGACGCAGCTCACAGTTCCCGCATTGAGAAGCACTCAGCGCACGCTCGCAGTCTGCCGGCGTCTCGGGTATGACGAATCGAAGCTGTGCGTTGTGATCAATCGTTATCAGTCGGGTGACGTGCTGCCCGTGAAGGATGCTGAAGATCTTCTTCAGACCCAGATTTACTGGAAGCTTCCCAACGACTATCGCCTCTCCGCGACAGCGCTGACAAAAGGAATTCCAGTCACCCTGGAAGACCCGAATTCGAAGCTCGCACGCAGCTACGCCGATCTCGTGAAAAAGCTGAGTGGCTCGGCCCACTCCGGCGCGTTCCGCAGCGTGTCCGAGTCAGGCGGCTCTCGCCTTCGCAAGCTGTTTGGCAATGACAGAGGAGTGAGGAATGTCTCTTAGAGATCGCTTGACGCGACGCAGCAATGGCGCAGCGGCGCCGGCCGCGGAGCCCACCGAGGTAGCGACGGAGAGCCAGCCAGGCTCCGCAGTGCGTCCTACTCCGGTGCCGCGCATGCCGTCGCCGACGCCGAGCTCCGGCATATATCAGCGTCGTATCGAAGTAGAGCCTGTAAGCGCACTCGACCAGGTGAAGATCGATCTTCACCGCAAGCTCATCGAGCGCCTCGATCTCGAGGCGCTCGAGCAGATCCCCGATGAGAGATTGCTCAACTCGGAGATTCGAGCTGTCGTCATCGAGCTGCTGCGCGAGGAGTCGACTCCTCTCACAGTTGCAGATCGCGAAGACATCATCGAGCAGGTGCTGTACGAGATTACCGGTCTCGGTCCAATCGAGCCGATGTTCCGCGATCTCTCCATCAGCGACATTCTCGTAAACGGCGCGAAAGAGATTTACATCGAGCGCGGCGGCCGTCTCACGCGCGTCGCGACATCGTTCAGAAACGACGCGCATCTCATGGCGGTAATCGATCGCATCGTGAGCCGTGTTGGTCGTCGCGTAGACGAATCATCGCCGATGGTCGATGCGCGCCTCCCCGATGGATCCCGTGTAAACGCGATCATTCCCCCGCTCGCACTCGACGGCCCGGTTCTCTCGATTCGTCGATTCGGAACGGATCTCTCCGTGCAGCGTCTCATCGATGGCGGCACGATGAATCCAGCGATGGCTTCGCTCATCGCGGGATGCGTTGCTGCACGCCTCAACATCATGATCTCCGGCGGTACCGGTGCAGGAAAGACCACGCTGCTGAACGCGCTCGCGTCATTCATTCCCGCCGATCAGCGTATCATCACCATCGAAGACGCAGCCGAGCTCAGACTTCAGCAGGAGCATGTCGTACGTCTCGAGACCCGCCCGCCAAATGCTGAAGGCGAAGGTGAGGTCAAGGCGCGCGACCTGGTCAAGAATGCGCTGCGTATGCGTCCTGACCGCATCATCGTCGGTGAGGTGCGCGGCTCGGAAGCTGTCGACATGCTGCAGGCAATGAATACGGGCCACGAGGGATCGCTGACGACGGTTCACGCGAACTCGCCGCGCGACGCTCTAGCCAGACTCGAGACGATGATTCTCATGGCAGGCGCCAACCTTCCTGATCGCGCAATGCGCGAGCAGATCTCGTCTGCGCTCGATCTCATCATTCAGGTTTCGCGACTTGCCGACGGAACGAGAAAGGTTACGAGCGTGGTCGAAGTCACCGGTATGGAAGGCCCTGTCACTGCGTCGCAGGAAATCTTCAGGTATCGCCGTCGCGGCATCTCGCCCGAGGGCCAGGTTATCGGAGATTTCGAGGCGACGGGCGTGCGCCCGCAGTTCATGGAGCGCCTGCGCGTCGCAGGAGTTGAAATGTCGACCGATCTCTTTGCAGAGGCAGTGCTGCGGTGATTCTGACGCTGACGGCCATCTTCGTTGCAGTGATGGCCTTCCTGATCGGAGGGTATGTCCTTCTCAACCGGCATACCCTCGAGACAGCAGAGGTAGCACGCTCGCGCCTGAGAGTTGTCGAGGGCGGCGGCCAGACTGCGTGGCGGCTGCTCAAGGACGAGCGTATCAGCGATGTTCCCTTCCTCAACCGCCTGCTGAGCGGAAAGGAATGGGTCGAAGGTCTCAGCGTTCAGCTGACACGAGCAGGCTCGGACATGCGGCCGTTCACGTTCATGATGATAATCGTGATCTCCGGACTGTTCGGCACGCTGCTCGGCGGCAAGATCTCCGGCGTATCTGCGATCTTCTTCATGGTCGCGGGATGGGTTGCGCCTTTCCTGTGGCTTCGCTGGAGACAGAAGAAGCGGATCCGCGAGTTCGAGCAGCAGCTCCCCGATGCCATCGACATGCTCGTAAGTGCCATGAAGGCGGGCTACTCGTTCCAGGCAGCCACGCAATTCATTGGTGAAGAGATGATCGCGCCGCTCGGTCCTGAGTTTGCGCGATTCTATGACGAGCAGAGACTCGGCATGGATGTTCGCACCGCGCTCGTGGGAATGCAGAATCGACTGGATAGTCTCGATCTCAAGATGTTCGTGACTGCCGTTCTGATTCAGCGGGAGACCGGTGGTAATCTCAGCGAGGTGCTGTCGAACCTCGCCGATCTGATCCGTCAGCGCATTGCAATGCGTGGACAGATCCAGACTCTGATCGCCGAGCCAAAGCTTTCGGCGCGCTTCCTTGCCGTTCTTCCGCTTATCGTCTTCCTGATTCTTACTGTCGTCAATCCGCACTTCTTCGACGCGATGCTGGCCCCCGGAAGTGTTGGACGGCTGGTGCTTACCGCAACCGCGGTTTCGGTTGTGATCGGATACATGATCATGATGCGCATCGCGGACGTCGACGTATGACGAGCGCGACTTTTCTTTTCGGTCTCATAATCATTGCAGTTGCCGCGGTTGCGGTGGCTGTCTTCATCCAGATGCGCGAGAAATCGCGCCGCGAGATTGTCGACCGTACACTCGGCGTAAGCTCTACGAACGCTGACATTCGCCGTGCGATCCGAAAGGGACTTGGTGCGGAGGAGCAGAACTCGCTCAAGGCGAGAATGCTCAAGAAGGCGCCATCGGTCTGGGCGCAGGATGAAACTGTTCAGCAGCGTCTTGTAAAGGCAGGTTACGACAGCCCTGTGGCGCCGCTCGTCTATTCGATGCTGCGGGTTCTCGTCCTTGTCGCTCTTCCGCTTCTGATCTTCATCTTCATCCCGAAGAGCTCCTTCTTCAAGGTTTTTGTAGCGATCTCGGCGGCGGGAATGTTCGCGCTTCTGCTGCCTCCGTTCGTGCTCATGCGGCTGGAGGCACGCAGGCAGGAGCAGATCCGTCGCTCACTTCCCGATGCGCTCGATCTTCTCGTTGTCTGCGTCGAGGCGGGAATCAGCCTCGATGCGGCGATACTGAGAGTCGCCAAGGATCTCATGCTCGCGCACCCAGAGCTTGCGGGTGAATTGCTCGTGGTGAGCCGCAAAACCAATGCGGGAATGAGCCGCGAAGATGCGTTGCGCGGCTTGTGGGATCGAACTGGAGTCGATGAAATCCGCACGCTCGTTGCGAGCCTTGTTCAGAGCGAGAAGTGGGGCTCGAGCTCCGCTCGAGTCTTGCGCGTCTCGTCTGAGACGCTGCGCCGCAAGCGCCGTCAGACGGCCGAGAGGAAGGCGGCTACTGCACCGCTCAAGATGATCGTTCCCATGGCGATTTTTATTTTCCCCGCGCTGTTCGTGGTAATTCTTGGACCGGCTGTCATTCAGATCGTATCGGGATTTGGTGGGACCAAGTAGTGCTTTTTCGCGCAGGTCTGTTCAGGGAATTTCGCCGATCTGAAGCGGGCGGAGCGATGGCGGAGCTCGTCGTTGTTCTGCCGGTGCTCATTCTGTTCGCAATTGGCGTGATGGACTACAGCCGCGTGTTTTTCAGAGCGTTGATTGTCGCCAACGCGGCACGTGCCGGCGCTGAGTGGGCTGCGTTTCAACCGGCGGGAACCCCCGGAACCGGAATTCAGGGATTTGCGCAACTGGATGGCCAGGAGATCGGTGGCCTGATAGTTAACACTCAGCAGGTTTGCCGGTGTGGCGACAATGTTGTCAGTTGTTCGTCCAGCTGCGCAGGCTACGGACCCCCACGGGCCTATACACAGGTGACTGCGGTGGACACGGTGGCGCTTCTGATTAGATATCCAGGGTTACCATCGCGTATTGGGATTTCGAGAACGGCGACGTTCCGCAACTCGAACAATTAGCGGCTGCCGGTTGCGGGCTGAGGGAGGACACATGAGCGTAGACTCCGAGGTTGCAGCAATTCCTTCGAGACGGCCAGTTACCCGCCCTCGCAAGGGCGCGATGATCGTGTTCGTCGCTGTGGTTCTGGTTATCCTGCTTGGCTTCCTTGCAGTGACCCTCGATGCAGGCCAGGGCAATCGTCAGCGCAGGCTTGCACAGACCGCGGCTGACGCTGGCGCGCTTGCCGGCGCGGTAGAGCTATGGCGTCTCGAGGGGGTCGCGGGCCGGCACGATTCCGCAGTAGCCGCTGCGACACGCGAAGTTCTTCGTAACGGGTTCCTCGCCGAAGACATCGTATCGCCATGCCCTTGCAATCCGCCCGTTTCGGGGCCCCATGCAGGTGATGTCAACTATATCGAGGTTCCGCTCACCAAAAGTATGTCAACGGTGTTCGGTTCAGTTCTTGGCGTCAATTCGTTTACGTACGGAGCGCGAGGAGTTGGGGGAGCAGTTCCCTTCGCGCAGGATTGTCTAGTTGCCCTTGACCCCAATGGCCCCGGTGCCATTGAAGTCATTAATGGTGGATCGCTCTCCACCACCTATACAGTGGACGGCCAGAAGTACAGCTGCTCCATTGCGGTCAAT
>DASUXX010000431.1:0-9647 GCA_036377755.1 Gemmatimonadaceae bacterium | reverse complement strand
CTGATGGATCCGCGAGCTTCGCATACCTCTTGATGGCAGGAAGTTTTTCCCGTGACGCAAATGCGGGTGATTATTCGGCGCTCGCAGCGACTATCTGTAAAGCATTTCAGTCGCGCGGCATCGTCTCGCTCAGCGTAATAGAGTCTCCCATACCATTAAAGAGCTGGATACTGAATCGGTGGGATGAGCTCGAGCTCCGCGCAATTCTACATGGAAGAAACGGTGAGAGTCCTCGGAATCGGTGATACCACTGACCTCGGCGACATGTACCTCCGGCTCGCAGCAGCCGGACACGATGTGCGCGTCTACGTCGGCGACGAACATTCGAGGGATGTCATGCAGCAAATGCTTTCGTTCGTGGAAGACTGGCGGGAGTCTCTCGACTGGATTCGTGAAGCGGGAAGCGACGGCATCATTGTCTTCGAGAACGCAACGATGGGTGAGGATCAGGACGATCTTCGCCAACGCAGATTCAATGTGGTTGGTGGAAGTGCAGTCGGTGACCGCCTCGAGAGCGACCGGTCGTTCGGCCAGCATGTTCTCTCTGACTGTGGACTCCATACTGCAAGGGGCAGGGAATTCTCGTCATTCGACGAAGCTGTGAAATTCCTGCAGAAAGAGCCGGCGCGTTATGTCTTTAAGCTGAATGGAGCGAACTGGCTTTCATCCCGCAATTACGTAGGTCAGCTCGACGATGCGAGGGACATGATCGCATTGCTCACATCGATGCAGGATCTGTGGCGCCATGACGAACAGCCGAGCTTCCTGCTGATGGAGTTTATCGATGGCGTCGAGGTTGGAACGGGCGCGTTTTTCAACGGTGAAAGATTTCTCGATCCACCTAATCTCGACTGGGAGCACAAACGATTTTTCCCTGGTGACATTGGTGAGCTCACAGGTGAAATGGGGACAGTCGTCACTTATCGCGGTGCAGGGAGAATATTCAAGGCGACGCTCGCTCGCCTTGCCCCAATGCTTCGCGAATCCGGTTACTGCGGATACATCAACCTCAACACCATCATCAACGACGATGGCATCTGGCCTCTCGAGCTTACCTCGAGATTTGGCTATCCCGGCTTTGCGATACTCGATTCTCTTCACCTCGAAGACTGGGGCACGATTCTCTCATCGCTTGTCGCCCGCAATCGCACGTCCATAAGCACACGCGATGGATTCTCCGTAGGTGTTGTCCTTACCGTTCCGCCTTTTCCTTATCCTGATGGCTACGATGAGCTCGGGAAGGGAACTCCAATCTGCTTTCGCGAGACTTTGACTGAAAGCGATCGGGATTCCCTTCATTACGGCGAAGTGACCATGCGAGACGGAGAGCTCAGAACTGCCGGAATGATTGGCTATACGATGGTGGTGACGGGGACAGGCACTACCATAGAAGAGGCACGGAGCGCAGCATACCGTATTGTCGACAAGGTTGTGATCCCGAATTGCAGGTACAGGCAGGATATAGGCGTGAAGCTGATGGAAAAGGACTGGGCGCGACTCGGGTCGATGGGCTGGATTGGTGACTGACGATCCTGAAGTCACAGCTGTCGAGCGGCTCGTTGCCGGCATTCAACCGGACGCGCATCGCGATATCCTGAAGCGATGTCTTTCGGGCTCGCTATCGCCAGCCGTTGCGCTGATGCAGCTCCTGATCGACACCGAGGATGCAGCAAAGGTGAGAGCGACTGTAGACGAAGTGACTCGGCGCGCGGCTACACTCTCGAGAGCAACAGACAGCCTGCTCCGGGACCGGGTAGATGATCTCACCCAGCTCGTCGTCGAGAATGAGCCCGGCTGTGAGACAATTGCCGCAATGCTGCGTGCCGATGTTGATTCCCCAGAGCAGGCCCGAACTGTAGAAGAAGGAATTGCATTCTGCGAAAGATTGTTCGACTGGTCAGTGCAGCAGTCAGAAGAAGCCAGCGTTGCCCTTTACTCGCTTGGTAATCCTCAGCTGCTCGAGCGCGCGACGCGGGAAATAATTGCGCAGCTCGAATTGTGGAATGTCGTCAACCAGAAGCGAGTCGTTCTCGATATTGGCTGCGGCATCGGCCGAATAGCGGCCGAGCTGGCGCCGCGTGTAGCCGAAGTCCACGGCATCGACGTATCGAGCCGGATGATCGAGACCGCTCTCCGCAGATGCGCGCCGTTTTCGAATGTCAGGCTGAGAAAAAGCAGCGGCCGCGACCTGCGCGAAATCACCGACAGCTCCATGGATGCTGCGCTTGCTGTCGACACCTTCCCTTACATCAATCAGTCCGGTGCGGCGCTTGTATCGACATTCTTCGCTGAGACTGCGCGCGTTCTGAAGCCAGGCGGCGATCTCGTAATTCTGAATTACTCCTACAACACCGGGGATGATGCGAGCAAGGCGGACGTCTCACGTCTCGCTGCCGAACATGGATTCGATGTGATTGTAAGCGGTGATCGGCCTTTTACGTTGTGGGACGGACTCGCGTTTCACCTGAGAAAACGGAATTAGACTTTCGCCTGCTCCGGTGGCGGAGCTTCATCTTTCCTGATCTCAGGCATCGAGCGCTGCGAGAAGCGCTGAATCGCCTCGAGTGTCGCCATGCAGAACGCTGCCCATGCCAGGCCGACAACGCCGCCGGCGAGTACATCGCTCGGATAGTGCACGCCAAGGTACAGGCGGCTCATTGAAATCAGGATGATTACGATCGCCGCGATCGAAAGAGTGATCCATCTCTGCCAGGCGTGCTTGTGAAGCCGTGCAGCGAGATATGCAACAGTGCTGTACACGATGGTTGCGCTCATTGCGTGCCCTGACGGAAACGACGAGCTCACTGCGTGAGTTCCCCAGACGACAACATCGGGGCGCGGCCGATCGAAGAACAGCTTGAGGGCCTGATTCACGACAAGACCGCCAAGTGTCGCGACGATAAGAAGAAGTGCTGAATAGCGATGGCGCGTGAGCGCAAGGAAAAGTGCTGAGATCGAGACGATCATCATTACGACTATTCCCGTTCCAAGTGCCGTGATTTCGATCATTGCGCTGTCGAGCGCGGGTGTGCGACGCGCTTCGAGCCACTTCAACACTGCTTCATCGAAAGCCTGGGTCTTTCCAGCCATCACTGTTTCAGCAAGCTCACCAAAGGCCCATGTCGCAATCAGTGCGATGACCACACCAGCGACGAGAAACAGGCCAAGTCCGCCGAGTACCGTATGTGCGCGCTTGATCGATGCGCGCAGGAACGAAATAACCGGCTGTGTGAGAGTTATTGCCGAGCGGCTCATGTTCGTCCGCGTTGCACGTAATGCGCCTAGATCTCTGTGTCCGTGTGCTGCCTGCGGTCTCCGTGCCGCCGCTCGCCCTTGCGGCGCCTGCCTTCGCGTGTGCGAATCGCGCGGCCTGTGAGGATCACGAGTATCACCGCGATTATGAAGTACACAATCTTCACTATGTCGTGAAATGCTGGCATCGCTCGCTCGAACATGTAGACGAGAGCGGCAATGAACAGGCAGGCGACCCATGGACCGACGAGTGGTCCAAGCGCTCGACCGTGGAAAGGCCGCATCATGCGGACTTCACCTTTGACGCGAGCTCATTCAGAGCATCACCGGTGAGGCGAAACACTGTCCAGTCATCGAGTGGCCTGGCACCGATGCGCCGGTAGAAATCGATCGCGAGATCGTTCCAGTCGAGTACTGCCCACTCGAGTCTTCCACAGTTGCGGCTTACAGCAATGCGTGCGAGCTCGGAGAGGAGCGCGAAGCCGACTCCGTGTCCGCGCGCTTCAGGTTTGACGAACAGATCCTCGAGATACAATCCACGCTTCGCGAGGAAAGTCGAATAGTTGTGAAAGAAAAGTGCAAATCCCACAGGATCGCCCTCGACGCGCGCAATGATCACTTCGGCATCAGGGCGATCGCTGAATAACGTCTCGCGAAGTTTCTCTTCAGTCGCAACGCACGAGTCACGCAGTTTCTCGTAAGCAGCGAGACCCTGTATAAACTCGAGGATGAGAGGAATGTCTTTTTTTTCGGCCTTGTTGATTTCTATCAATCGTACTCGTCCGAACCTTGAACCCAGATGACACCCTGGATGTCGATCAGGTCCTTAGGGTGCAGGTCGCGGACGTCGCGCGCAACTCTTTTTGCAAAGTCGAGCAGGCTTTGATAGGTCTCCCAGTTCGGGCGCGACCTGTAAAGAAACTCGACGCCATACTCTTCGGCCGCACGCTTCGTCACCATAGGCTTGAGGAAGACGTGAGTGTCGGGCTGCGCTATGAATCCGAACACGGTCACGACAGGCCACGTGAGAACACGTGTCTGCTTGCGCGGAAGTGTACCGACGACCTCCACCCAGCGGTTGAACCGGTTCTCGACCGTGCCTCGTCCATGCAGGAATTCGTAGAGCCCTTCTGCGAATGCAACCGCTCCGTCTTCAGGCTTCACCGCGTCGCGCATCGCCATCTTCTCGAATGAGAAAAGGAGGTTGGTTCGCGACTCTATCGTGACAGCGCGGCGGGCAACTTCAGTATGTTCGCCAGATTGGATGAGCGAGCGAAGCTCCTTTGCGCTGAGCTGTTCGTTCCATCGCTCGTGCGCTTCCCACTTATAGTCGCGCTCCCAGTCGATGTATGTCTCGTCGCGGAATCCATCAGGAAAGAACTTGAGGAACTTGCGACGGCAGCGGTCAGGTCCTGACAGTCGTGTCGGCATACTGGCCGCAAAATGCAAAACCCGCGCTTGTACGGCTCAATAGGCCACGATAACTTGCGACTCCCGGCGCCGTGGCCAAGTGGTAAGGCGGCAGACTGCAAATCTGCTATTCGTCGGTTCGATTCCGACCGGCGCCTCTCAACTGCAGCGGCCAGCTATCGGCTGTCAGCTACCAGCAAAGCAACTACAAACAAAACAAAAAAAAAAGAACCCGAGGCTCTCGCTCTCGGGTTCTTTTTTTTCCGGTGAAAATCTTCAGCGATTTCTGCCGCTCGTTGTCGAGCCGGCGAGCTGCTGGTCGATCCACGTTCTCACCGCTTGCACGTAGCCTTCGTCGCAAGGCTGGAGGTTCATGAACGTGCCATCTTCATCCGTCATCTTCGCAATCTGGGAGATGATGTTCTGGCCGTTCACCTTCTTGCCCTGCATGCCAAGCTCCCTGAGATAAGCGTTGGCAACTGCGGGCGCTGACGGGCAGTCATCTTCCGCCTCGGCGCTGCACGTCGTTGCGCTGGTCGCATCGAAAGTGAATGCCTGATTCTGATTGCTCGATCCGGTGCCGGAGATATCTCCAGTCGACGGGTCGATCGTTCCATTCAGGGAATACGTGTAGCCACTGCCATCAGTGTAAGTCGAGCTGAGTGTGAAGGTCGTGCCGTTCATCGTGCCAGTGATCGTTTCACCGCTGGCGGTACCGGTGTAATTGCCGTTCGTTCCGTTTTGAATCGTATAGATGTGCGTGTAGTCCTGTCCGTTGAAGTGCACGACAACAGTGATTGTCGAATCGAGCGTGCATGTAACGGTGGAGTCTCCTGATCCTTCGAGCTCATTGAATGCAAGGGACGAAGAACGATCGAGTGGGCCTGTACCCTCAGAGCAAGCGGCAACAAGGAAACCGGCGAGCAGGGCGGTGATGCGGGTGCTTCTCATCTGAAACCTCTACAGCAACTGAGTGAATCGCCCTGGCTCAACGTTTCCGGCGGGCCCACCGGAAGGATCCCGGCACAGGGCAAGCGTATGGGAGCCCATACATTTGTTTGGCAAGGGCGGGGCCGCATGCAACGATATCGCGCGAAAAAATCGGGTTTTGATCCCAATCTCGCAGAAGTGTAAAAAAGAAACCCGCGAGATTATCTCGCGGGTTTCTTTTCCTCTACCAATGGGAGATCAGCTGATTTTGATCTGCTGAATCATCCCGTGCATGAAATGCGGCTTGCCGTCCTTTGCATCCTCGAGGAAGCAGACGATCGCATAATCCCCGGGCTTCAGGTCGACTTCATAGTATGCGGCCTGACCAGCTCCCATTGCTGCAACTCCGCCGAGTGGAAGTCCCGGCGGCGGACCCTGCATTCCAGTTTCGACAAACTTCGGAATATCCTCTGCCTTCCTGCCTGGCTGCAGCATGAAGAACGTGAACTCGTGCGGCTGACCCGGAGCCGTTACGAACTTGAGAGTGTGCTTTCCTGCAGTGAGTGGCTGCGAGAAATCGAACTGATAATCCTTGAGCGTGACCGTGATGTCCGCACTCGGCTCACTCATGTTCGCATTTGGATTCGGCGTAACTGTGAGCGCCTTCGCCATTCCATGCGCTACGTGCGGAACTCCTTTCGCATCCGGAATGAAGCATACGATTGCATAGTTGCCCGGCTGAAGAACAGTCGTGAGAGCCGATGTCGAACCTGGCGCAGCAGCATTCGGTCCGCCGGCAGGAATCGCCCAGCCTGGAGGCGGCGTCCCCGGCTTCATTTGCTTCATTCCTTCCATCAGATCATTGAACGTCTTTCCGGAATCGAGCTTGACCAGTGTAGCGTGATGCAGCTCCTTGCCGGTGTCATTCATCTTGAACGTCGTGAGGCCGGCAGGGATCTGGTCCGGTGCTTCGAACTTGTATTCAGAAGCGTTGATCTCGACGACATTAGCAGCAGCAGGAGCAGCGCTCACTGCTGCGGAGTCATTCCTTGCGCTGTCGGCGGTGCTGGAGGCGTCCTTTGTCGAGCATGCAGCAACGAGTGCGACTGCAGCGAGTGACAGGAGCCGGGTGGGTACAGACATCCTTTCTCCTTCTATGGATTGACATTTTTGGGGCGCGGGAAATTGTCCACGGTACCGTGGTGCGTCAAGTAATTTTGTGGCCTCTATCTGCCCCTACTGCATTCCAATGAAAACGCTCATTTGCACTGCTCTGGCTTCAGCTCTCTTAAGCCCGTGTATTTCCGCGCAGGAAGACGCGCCCGAAGTACCTCGCGAATTTCGCGCAGCGTGGGTTGCAACAGTCGCAAACATCGACTGGCCATCGAAGCCTGGGCTGAGCACATGGGAACAGCAGGGCGAGATGATCGCAATCCTCAACAAGGCCGTTCAGCTCAATCTCAACGCGATCATCCTGCAGGTACGCCCGGCAACCGATGCGATGTACGACTCGAAGCTCGAGCCGTGGTCCGAATTTCTGACGGCACAAATGGGGCGCCCGCCGGAACCCTACTACGATCCGCTTGCATTCGCAGTCGAGGAAGCACACAAGCGTGGACTCGAGCTTCACGCGTGGTTCAATCCATATCGATCACATCATCCCGCAGGCAAGTCGGAGATCTCGTCAAACCACATCAGTGTCGAGCGACCCGGAATTGTCCGGAAGTACGGGAGCTACCTATGGCTCGATCCCGGCGATACCGCAGTCCGCGCGCACTCGATTCGTGTTCTCACCGATGTAGTGAAGCGATACGATATCGATGGCGTGCACATCGACGATTATTTCTACCCGTACAAGGAGCGCGATTCTTCAGGCACGATCATCGACTTTCCCGATAGTGTGACCTGGCGTCGCTACGTCGACAATGGTGGAACCATGAGCCGCGACGACTGGCGCCGTAACAACGTCGACGTCTTCGTGCGTGATCTGTACAAGTCGATCAAGACGGCAAAGCCGTGGGTGAAGTTCGGCATCAGCCCGTTCGGAATGTGGAGGCCCGGATATCCCGCGCAGATAAAGGGCTTCGATGCATATGAGCAGCTTTATGCAGATTCGAAGAAATGGCTGAACGAAGGATGGCTCGACTACTTCACTCCTCAGCTCTACTGGCCGATTGCGCGACAGGAAACGAGCTATCCGGTGCTGCTCGAATGGTGGATTTCGGAAAACACCAAAGGCCGCAACATCTGGCCGGGCAATTACACGAGCCGCGTGGGATCATCAGGAAACGACGCATGGAAGACTGCTGAGATTCTCGATCAGATTCGCACCACTCGTCTTACGCACGGCGCGGGCGGCAACGTGCACTTCAGCATGAAAGTCTTCATGCAGAATCGCGACAGCCTCAATGACAAGCTTCTCGCTGGTCCATATGCTGGTCCAGCACTCGTGCCGGCATCACCATGGCTCGACAGCGTTCCGCCGAGAAAACCGTCGGCGTATCTGGCGCGGGACACAGCAACACGGGCAGTTGCAGTTACACTCGTTCCATCGGGAACAGAAAAGGTCTGGCTGTGGGTGCTGCGCTACCGGTATGGCCCGGACTGGTCAACGCAGATTCTTCCTGGAAGTCAATCGACGCACATGTTCGCGGGCGGTACTCGGGCATCGCCGCCCGACGAAGTCGTCGTGTCGGCTATAGACCGAACCGGCAATGAAAGTGAAATGGCGGTTGCGGTGTATGGCAGGCCGCCTTCAGCCAAACCCGCGGCCAAACCAGTAAAACCGCCGCCGAAAAAACCGGCGCCATCCAACCGCCGGTCAGGGTGATCAGCCACTCTTCTCAGTCTTGTCCAGAGATGCGGAATTAATGCAGTAACGAAGACCGGTTGGTGCGGGTCCATCGTCGAACACGTGGCCGAGGTGCGCGTCGCATTTTGAGCAATGCACTTCGGTCCGCTTCATGAAAAAGCTGCTGTCCGTCTCCGTTTCAACACTTTCCTCACCGGTTGGTCTCGTGAAGCTCGGCCAGCCGGTTCCGGAATCGAACTTGTCGTCCGAATCGAACAGTGGATTGCCGCAGCAGACGCACCGATAAATACCTGGTTCCTTTGAAGCGTTGTATTTCCCCGTAAAAGCCGGCTCAGTGCCATGCTTTCTGGTGATGCGATACTGGTCAGGAGTGAGCTGTGCGCGCCACTCATCGTCGGATTTTCGAATTTTCTCAGTCATGACATTTATACGCGGCAAAGGGACGTACGGATTGCAATATTAGGCGTGTGAGAACCGCAAATCGCGCGCTCGAATCGATACCGGCGGCCGCAGTCATCCTGGCCGCCGCTGCAGGATGCGGCGCTCCGAAGCCTGTCCTATTCTACGTGCCGCCCACCGTGCAGATCGACACATCATCGCACTCGGCGCGCCGCACCGCGAACATCACATCGCGCAGCAGGAATTTCTGGGAAGCGATGTCGAGCCTCGACACGGGATACGTATATCGGCAGCAGGCAACAAATGAGCAGCGCGATTTTGCGAAGGCTCTCGCACTAGTGATGCTCGGCAAGCACGACGATGCAGCGCTCGCATTCGATGCGCTCCGCGCATCGACAACGGATTCGACAGTAGCCGTCGCATCACGAGTTCTCATGACTGCAATGCTGCAGCACGAGGACAACTGGAAACTACTCGCCGAGCTCGACAGCATGGCGAGGCGTGGAGGAAAAGCGGACAGTGCAGATAAAGCGGGTGTCGAAACATGGGCAACAGCGTTTCGGCAGGTGCCTGCGCGCCAGATGACATTTCCCGCTCAGCCCATAGCTCTTCCGCTTTCCCTGTCATCATCGGGTGTCCCGATGATAGAAGTCACAATAAATGGCAAGCGACACAATTTCTGGCTCGACACAGGATCGAGCATGTCGATTGTGTCGTCAGATGTCGCAGCAGAGCTCGGGATGAAGCCGCTGACTCGCGACACTCTCGAAGTCGCAACTACAACGGGGCGCGTACAGGCTCAACCTGCCGCGATCGATCGCATTCAGTTTGGCGCAATCGATGT
>DASUXX010000430.1:0-4690 GCA_036377755.1 Gemmatimonadaceae bacterium | reverse complement strand
CCCTTAACCGTATCGTAAAACAGGCGATAGACGCTGTCGCCGTCGTTCTGATAATTCTTGGCGGCGTTTATTCCACCCTGCGCAGCAATACTGTGCGCCCGGCGCGGCGAATCCTGAAAGCAGAAACACTTCACGTTGTAGCCGAGCTCGCCGAGCGTCGCTGCTGCGGCGCCGCCGCCAAGTCCTGAGCCGACGACGATGATCGTGTATTTCCGCTTGTTCGCGGGGTTCACGAGCTTCATCTCAAAGCGATGGCGATCCCACTTTCGCTCGAGCGGCCCGCCGGGAATGCGTGCGTTCAGTTCCATATCAACCGATCAATCCTAAGAACACCGCTACTGGCACAGCAGTAAATCCAAGCCACACGATCACTGCGACAGCGAGTGCAACTGTACGATGAAGTGGTCGCTGCCTGGGCTGCGAAAGCCCGATCGACCGGACCGAGCTCCATGCTCCATGATACAGATGCAGCCCCAGCGACATCATTGCGATCACGTAGAAAAGCGTGACCCACCATATTCGGAAGCTCATCACGATGTTCGTGTAGACGTCTGCCTTGTCGAATACTCCCGCGGGCCGCCATCCAGGGTTCGTGAAGTGCATGATGTGCAGCACGATGAAGATGAGAACCAGTACTCCGCCCCATCTCATCGTGCGCGCCGCCCAGGTGCTTACCTGTGGCTCGCGGTTCACATATCCCACAGGGCGAGCCGCCCTGTTCTGCATCGTGAGCTGATACGCTGCGATCACGTGAAGAATCACTGACACGATCAGCACGATACGCAGCAGCCACAACGCTTCACCTGTGCTCGCCAGGAAATGCGCGTATGCGTTGATTGCTTCCTGCCCGCGAAAGGCAAGAAGGTTCCCGGCCATGTGGAGGATGACGAACCCGATTCCGATAAGGCCCGTCACTCCCATCACGATTTTCTTTCCTATCGCGGCCCGGTAAAAGCGCGAGAGCCGGTTCATCGAATCAGAGCTTCACTGCGCTCATCGGCTCTTTTACAGCCTCGGCGCTTTTCTCCAGTGCGGCACGCTCGTCATCGGTGAGCGTGACTTCGATGATTCTCTCGAGACCGTTGCGTCCAAGCTTGCACGGAACTCCAAGGAAGAGCCCGGACATTCCGTACTCGCCTTCGAGCCACGCAGCGCATGGCAGGATGCGCTTCTGGTCGTTCACGATCGCCTCGCACATCTGCACTGCTGCGGACGACGGCGCGTAGTACGCAGATCCCGTCTTGAGATACTTCACGATCTCAGCGCCGCCGCTGCGCGTGCGATCGACGATCGCATCGAGACGATCCTTCGACATCAGCTGCGTGATCGGAATTCCGCTGACGCTGGTGTACGAGATGAGCGGCACCATTGTATCGCCATGGCCGCCGAGCACCATTGCCTGGATGTCGCGCACCGAGACGTCGAGCGCTTCAGCGATGAAGGAGCGGTATCTCGCCGTATCGAGAACGCCGGCCATTCCAAGCACGCGCTCGCGCGGGAATCCGGTTACTTCCTTCGCAACCCATGACATTATGTCGAGCGGGTTGGAGACCATGATGATGATCGCGTTAGGCGAGCTCTGCTTTACGCTCTCGGCGACCTGCTTGACAATACCTGCATTCGTGTTGAGAAGATCGTCGCGCGACATGCCGGGCTTGCGTGCAATACCGGCGGTGATGACGACGATTTCGGAATTGGCTGATTCGTCGTATCCGTTGGTTCCGACGACGCGGGAATCAAAGCCTTCGATGGGCGCCGACTCCCACTGATCGAGTCCCTTGCCCTGCGGGATTCCCTCCATGATGTCGACGAGAACTACCTGGCGCGCGAGCTCTTTTTCAGCGACGCGCTGCGCGGTCGTCGCGCCAACGTTACCGGCGCCTACGACCGTAATCTTGTTGACCATTTTCTATTTGAATTTTTGTGGTGACCTGCAGATCGAAAGTTATTTCTCTCTGCACCGTGTTGCAAACCGGTCAGCCGCCAATTTCCGATAGTGCGCGCAATCCGCCGGTGCGCATCTGGATCAGGTGATGCTCGAGAGGCTTTCTCGCGAGGGCCTGGTTGAAAATTGGCCCGAGCGGAATGCGCGACCGGAGTGGCGTTCCGAGATCCACCTCATCCTCTCCAAAGAGGCATGTGCGCAGCCGTCCGTCGGCAGTGAGACGCACTCGATTGCAGGAAGCACAGTAGGTATGGGTCATCGGAGTGATCACGCCGATTGTCCCTGCAGCCCCATGCAAGCGAAGATATCGCGCGGGACCATTTCCGCGGGCTGGTCCACCGTCGGGCGACATCGGTCCGATCTCCGATGCGCGTTCGAGAACTTCGTCGGATGGAACTACATGATCCCATGTGAGTGCCGCCATTTCTCCTACGGGCATCAGCTCGATGAATCTCACGTGCCATGGGTGATCGAGCGTCAGTCGTGCGAAATCCACGATCTCGTCGTCATTGATCCCTCTCATGACGACGACATTGATCTTCAAGGGGGATAAACCTGCACTTTGTGCAGCGATGGCTGAGCGAACCGGGTCGAACTTCAGGTTACGCCGTGAAATTGCAGCGATTCTTTCCTGTCGTAGTGAATCGGCACTCATATTCACGCGATCGAGTCCAGCATCACGCAATCGTGGAGCGAGCTCGGGAAGTCTTACTCCATTCGTGGACAAGGCAATGTCTTCGATGCCGTCGATCGCACGAATCATCGCGACGAGCTTATCGAGATCGGGGCGAATCGTTGGCTCGCCACCGCTGATTCGTATTCGCGAAATTCCCTCGGCGGCCAGTTGCCGAACCGTTTCTGCAATTTCTTCGTACGACAGGATTTCCGCCTTTGGCAGCCACTGCAAGCCTTCCTCCGGCATGCAGTACACACAGCGGAAGTTGCATTTGTCCGTGACCGAAATCCGCAGATACTTGATGCGCCTGCCGAACTGATCGTGAGCGGAGCCGCTCATGGGTGCCGAGCTCCTGTTGATCCCACCCACTCGCGCGAGCCATCGATGTAATGCTCGAGCTTCCACACCGGGGCGCGTGACTTTGTTTCGTCGACTATGTATCTGAGCGCATCCATTGCGGGCCCGCGGTGCGCATGACTTAGAACCACCGCAATCGATGCTTCGCCAATGGCGAGCTCCCCTGTGCGATGCACTGCAATTGCCGACGCAAGCCCGAATTTCGAACACGCTTCATCGAGAATCGAGCGCATTTCCTTAACGGCCATTTCCTCGTATGCGGAATATTCGATTCCTGTCACCTCACGACCCTCATTCTGCTCGCGCACCGTACCGAGAAAGATGGCGGTTGCACCAGCAGACGGGGATGCAGCTTCCTGAGTCAGGGCGACAACATCGATCGGGTCGCTGACGACCGCTGAGCGAATCATCCTCCAGCAACCGGAGGAATGAGCGCGACTTCATCACCTTCACCGATAACTGTACCGCGTGCAGCATACGAGTGATTCACTGCAACCAGCGGCCTGGGCGGAAGCCTGTCTCCGCCGGGCATCGCAAGTATTGCCGCGACAACGTCTTCGACGGTCGCGCCTTCCGGCGTCTCGATATCGACTGCAGATCGCCCAAGCGTTTGTGCGTATGAAGCGAATAGCCGGACTGTAACCGTCATCGCCCGGTCAGCGTCCCTTTATTCGGCGCCGGAAAGCTCCTCGTCGTGGACTTCCGAGATATCCACGCCGGCAACCAGTGCACGGAGCTCCTTTGAGGGCTTGAACACGGGAACCGGACGGGCAGAGACCTCCACAGGAGAGCCGGTTCTGGGGTTGCGGGCCATGCGAGTCTTGCGGCGGCGGATTTTGAAGGTGCCAAAACCACGCACCTCGATGTTTTCCTGATGCTGCAGGGACTCCTTCACGGCCTCGAGAAAAGCATCGACGACGCGGGCGCAGTCCTTCTTTGAAATCATAGGTCCCGCTGTGCGGGATATCTGGGCGGTGACTCTCTCAACCAGATCCGCTTTAGTCATTTATGCCGCCTCAGAATTGTCGCGCCGATGCCGTAACTCGTTAGAAAGTATGACTTTACTGAAATAGTGTCAAGCTTCCTGGAAGACGCCTCGAGGGCGTCCGGGTCACCCTTTTCGCGACCTGATTGCCTCTATGAATTCGTCAAAATGAGGCACGGCATCATGGGGTCCAGGAGCCGCTTCGGGATGATATTGCACACCAAAAACAGGCAGTTCGCGGTGTCGCAAGCCTTCGATGGTTCCATCGTTCAGGTTCACGTGCGTGACCTCGAGCTCCGGCGCTCCCTTGATGCCTGACTCATCGCCTTCAACCGCGAAACCATGGTTCTGGGACGTGATCAGCACGCGACCGCTCGACATCTCCTTTACAGGATGATTTCCACCGCGATGACCGAACGGAAGCTTTGTCGTAGATCCACCGAAAGCGAGCCCAAGCACCTGATGGCCAAGGCAGATACCAAAAACGGGAGTTCCGCTGGTTGCCAGTGCCCTCACGGTTTCCGGAGCATATGTGATTGCGTCGGGATCGCCAGGACCATTGGAAAGAAATACTCCATCTGGATTCTCGGCGAGTACATCGGACGCCGGAGTGTCCGCAGGAACCACGGTAACTCGCGCATCATGCTCAGCAAAAAGCCTGAGAATGTTGCGCTTGATTCCGAAGTCGTACGCGATGATGTGCCGGCTGGCCTCAGGGCTGCCCCAC
>DASUXX010000429.1:0-9765 GCA_036377755.1 Gemmatimonadaceae bacterium | reverse complement strand
GGACTTATAAGCGCGGTTGAGATTCCGGCGAGGCAGTCGCTCATCGTCGAGCTCGTTGGACGCGACGATATCGTCGATGCTGTAGCCCTCAACTCCGGTGGATTCAATCTCGCGCGCATCATCGGACCGTCGATCGCAGCTGCCGTAATCGCCGGCGCAGGGCTCGCGTGGTGTTTTGGAATCAATGCGCTGAGCTACATCGCAGTCATCGGATGTCTCGTTGCAATCAACCTTCCAAAGTTCATTCGAGTCGAGAGCAAGACGTCACCGCTGAACGAGTTTCGCGAGGGAATCCAGTACATACGCTCCCGCCGCGAAGTGCTCGGCCTCATCGGAGTCATCGCGATCTATTCGATATTCGGATTTCAGTATCTCACGATGATGCCTGTTATCGCCCGCGATGTCCTTCACACGAATGCCAGTGGATACGGGCTTCTCGTGACATTTGTCGGGATCGGGGCGGTAATTGGTGCGCTGACTCTTGCAGCGCTCAGCACTCGTGTACGACGCGGGCGACTGTTCATGTGGTCGGCACTGACGTTCGCGACGTTGAATCTCATGTTCTCGATGGTAAACGATCGCGCGGTTGCTTCGGGGATTCTGCTCTTTCTTGGGCTCACGATGCTCATCAACGGTGCACTCGCTAATGGAATTCTTCAGAGCGTTGTTCCGGATGAGCTGCGGGGCCGGGTTATGGCGGCGTACGTCTTCGTTTATGTCGGATTTACTCCGATCGGGTCACTGCTTGTTGGTGCACTTGCTCGCGCGACGAACGTTCAGTGGGCTATTGGGGCTGGGGCGGTGATCATGATTGTGTATGCGTCGATTGCGTTCTGGAGAGTGCCTGAGCTGAGACGGGTTTAGCAGCCAGCCCCGAAAATCTTAGCCGAATGAATGGACCGGACGTTTTTACTTCGGATCATCCGGATTTATGCGGATCCGGCGGATCGGTCTTCGATTTTCGCCAGATCCTCTCAGTGGGAACTGGTTTTTTAGTTAAAAACCAAAGACCAGAACTGCGGGAGAACCACACCAAAAAAAATCATTGTTTCCAGCTACGGCATCTGTCTATCTACGAAAGATCTATCCGCCAGATCCGCCTAAATCCGGATGATCCGAAGTCAAAACGTCAGGTCCATTCATTCGGCTAAGATTTTGAGAGCTTCTGGCCGGTTGCAGTTGGACTCTGGCGTCGGGTCGCTGGCTTGGAGGCGACTGGCCGCTGGCAAAAGCGCGATTGACGCAGCACCGAACTTGCCAAGAAAAGCACGCCATGCAAGCTGAAAATCTCACCCCGCGGCAGGTTCACGTAATAATCGGCGGACTGCTGCTCTCCCTCCTCCTTGCCGCGCTCGATTCGACAATAGTTGCAACAGCCCTTCCCACCATCGTCGGCGAGATGGGCGGGCTCGAGCACCTGTCATGGGTCGTGACAGCGTACCTCCTCGCTCAAACGATCGTAACTCCACTCTACGGTAAGCTCGGCGACCTCTACGGTCGAAAGCGCGTAGTTCAGGTTGCGATCACGATCTTCCTCATTGGCTCGGCATTGTGCGGACTGGCTCAGAGCATGACTCAGCTCATCATCTATCGCGCAATCCAGGGTCTCGGCGGCGGCGGACTGATGGTTACGACTCAAGCCGTCGTCGGCGATGTAGTTCCCCCGCGCGATCGCGGCCGATACCAGGGAATCTTTGGCGCAGTCTTCGGACTCTCGAGCATCGCGGGTCCCCTTATCGGTGGGTATTTCACGACCCATTTGTCGTGGAGATGGATTTTCTACATCAACATCCCGCTTGGCATCATCGCGATTCTCGTGATAGCAGCGACGCTTCCGCAGACAGCGAAGAGAGTCTCGCACGCAATCGACTATCTCGGAGCTGCACTCCTTGCCGCTGCTCTCAGCTCGACAATCATCGTCACCGATCTCGGTGGAATGACGTATCCATGGAGCTCGCCGTTGATACTGACTCTGATTGCGATTGCGGTCATCTCGACACTCATGTTCGTGCGTACCGAGAAGCGTGCGGCCGAGCCTGTCGTCCCGATGCGTCTCTTTGCGAATCGGACATTCGTGGTGTCTGTGCTCGTTGGACTGATAGTTGGTTTTGCACTGTTTGGATCAGTGACGTATCTGCCCCTGTTCCTTCAGGTGGTGAAAGGTGACAGTCCCACGGCTTCAGGACTCAGAATGCTTCCGATGATGGGAGGCATGCTGGTGTCTTCCATAATATCGGGTCAGCTCATCAGTCGGCGCGGACGGTACAAGGCATTTCCAATCGTCGGCACTGCGATCATGGTCGCCGGACTCTTTCTGTTGTCCCGGGTGAAGCCGGAGACGTCGATCACCACGACGTCGCTCCTGATGATGATCCTCGGACTCGGACTGGGAATGGTGATGCAGGTTCTCGTTCTCGCAGCGCAGAACGCGGTCGAGTATCGGGATCTGGGCGTTGCGACATCGGGTGCGACCCTTTTCAGGCTCATAGGGGGATCGGTTGGGACGGCAGTACTCGGAGCGATCTTCGCATCGCAGCTTCACGCGAACCTGTCTAGAACTCTGCCTCCGTCGGCTGGGAGGATGATCGGGGCTGGCGCCAACGTGAGTCCGCGCTCGATTGCAGCTCTGCCGGAATCAGTGAAGAGCCTGTACATCGGCGGATTTACCGACGCGATGAACAACATCTTTCTCGTCGCGACTTTTATCGGCCTGGCGGGATTCATTATGGCGTGGCTTCTTCCCGAGAAGCCGCTTCGTGACACCGTTGCGGCGCGCGCACGGGCGGTCAATGAGGAGATCGGCGAGGTTTTCCCGCGGCCGGGCGACGAGGAAGATTGCGCCGACGACGAGCGCATCGAGAGCGAAAAACTGCTCACGACGGCTCACAAATCGTAGCAAAATCGATTATATTGAGGGTACGAAAAAAACGCTCCGCGCGGCGTCTGCCGGCGGGGCGTTGTCATCATAAGAACCTGAAAAAAAGGACGGTGAAGTCTAGATGCCAGCAAAGACCAAGACTCCACAGGCGCTGTACCAGACTGAAAAAAAGCGCGCGGAGAAGGAGCGCCGCGCTTCGCACGCTGCCCTCATGAAGGAAGCAAAGGCAGCATTCGACCAGATGATCGAAGATGGAAAGGCTGCGCGTAAGGGTGGTCGTCCCAAGGGTAGCAAGACCCGTAAGGACGGAGACCCGCTCTAAGCTGTAAAACGCGGTATACGCAAAAAACAGTCGCCAGTTGAGACAACTCTCAGCTGGCGACTGTTTTTTTATAGTGAGTTAGTTCTGAGCGCCTGGCTTGCCGAGGGTGACTCCGCTGATCGTCCAGAGTCCGGGTTCATCGGCGATGATGAACGAGTAGTTCTCTCCAGTCTCCTGATTCGCAACGGCGATCTGCCAATCGGGGTGCGCAGCGACGAGAGCATCCCAGTTCTCAAACTCTTCACTGCCGACAAAGATCGTGCAGGTCGGGTCATTGATGACGTCGACGAGACCTGCGCCGTCATTGCAATAGTATGCGGAAACGAACGCGTACTGGTCGTAGTTGCCATCGTCATTCGTGTCGATCGCGAGGCTCAGGCGCGGTGCTCCCGGTGTTGCTTCATCGCCTGAATAGGTGAACGACAGCTGCTGAACCTCGTCGAGCGTGAGACCACTGAGGTTGCTGATGTCGTTCAGGAAGACCAGCGCATAACCACCGGCGCGCGTGTCGAGCGTGGCCGGTCCTTTCGCTCCTTTGCCTTCGAGCGTGCAGGTTGCCGGTGCTTCAGCCTGGCACTGCAGCTTGTTCTTGCCTGGCGCAGTTGCAACCGAGGAGGCCGTCGAGAGATCGGCCGGTGAGGTGACAGTGTTGTCCGCGCAAGCCGACAGCAGCGCAGCTGCTGCTGCGAGGATGGTGAAACGCTTCATGCTACTACTCCATCTGAAAAAAGTGAGTCTGAACGTGAACAATCGGACGACTCGCAAGGATCTAGCCATATGTTTTCAAACGGGCGAACACAAAAAACCAGAACAATGAGTTCTGGTCTTCTCGTAGAACACGTGCCGGACGGGACCATCGGTCCTTTCTTACGAAACCCCTTTCTTTATCGCCTCCAGCACCTTGTCGGTGAAAATGTCGATCTCATCGACAGTGGTGTAGACGTTCGGCGTTATCCGGATTCCGTCAAACTCATCGTGCTTGATCGGGGTGTTAACGATGTGATGCTTTGCCATCAGCCACGGCCCCAGCTTGTCGAATGGAAGTCCGTCGACATTGAATAGAGCAAGCGCACCGGAAGTCTTCGCATCGAGCGGCGTCAGAACTTTCACGCGCGGACTTTCTGCAAGAAGTCTCTTTGCCCACCGATCTCTCAAATAGCGGAGCCGCGCGACCTTTCGGTCGATTCCAATTCCGCGATGAAACGTGAGCGCCGCTGAGATCGCATTGTGATTGGCAGCGGGGTGAGTGCCGATCTCCTCGTATTTGCGAATATCTTCATCCTGCGTCTTCGCTGCAGCCATCAACGGCCAGAGATTTTTGACTTTCTCCTTTCGCACATAAAGGAATCCGGTGCCGACAGGAGCCAGCAGCCATTTGTGAAGACTCGTCCCGTAATAATCGACTCCAAGATCATCGCGCTTGAACGGAAAGTGTCCGAACGCGTGCGCTCCGTCGACTAGAACCTCGATCCCCCGCGGCTTTGCAAACTCAACGAGCTCGCGAATTGGCATGATCTGCCCCGTGAGGTTCGTGATGTGCGGCAGCTCGATGACTTTCGTTTTTGGCGTCACTGCAGCAGTGAACTGCTGAACGAGGTATTTCTGCGACGGCGGAGGAACCTTGAATGAAACCTGCTTCACCACGATTCCATCGCGTCTCACGCGCTGGTCCCATGCAGTGAGCATGCGGCCGTAATTCTGGTTTGAGACGACTACTTCATCACCAGGCTTGAGGTCGAGCCCGAAGATCATGATCTCGTTCGCCTCGGACGCATTGCGCGTGATCGCCATCTCTTCAGGATCGCATCCGAACTCGCTGGCGAGATCCCTCCTCACGCTCTCGATGCGCGGCTCCAGAATCCTCCACATATGCTCCGCAGGAGATTCATTCGTGAATCTCAGGTCGCGCACCATTGCCTCGAGAACATGCGATGGCGTCGGACAAACACCACCGTTGTTGAGATTGATCAGCGTGCGATCGGTGTCGAAAGCGCGCTGAATCTCGCCCCAGTAAGTCTCGTCTTCGGCTACTTCTTCAGGAGATCTGTCGCCCGCAATCGCATTCGCCTTGAACAGTGAGCGAAACGCGGTTTCGCGGAACATTGCTGCGCCGCCAAAGGCGGCCATGCTCGATACAAAGCTTCTTCTTGTCGTCATGTACCTGCTGGTGCCGGTCCACATTCCTCGAGGAACTGGTCCCGGATGAAAGCGACAGCGATCTGCCCCTGTGACATGAAGCGCTCGTGGAACTTCTTCGCATCGAACGCAGAACCGGCGCGCTTGCGGCACGCTTCACGAAGCTCGATGATCGCGTTCTTTCCAAGATTGTAGGTAATCGCCTGCGTCGGCCACTTGGAGTACCGATAGATCGCCCGCAGCGCTGCATCATACGCAGCCTTTGCAGCGGGATCCGTCGCAGCTCTCGAGCGTGCACCCGGAGTGAACTGCACGTGCTCGGTGAAATAATCGATCGCATCGTCGAATGTCATGCGACCCGTATGCATTCCGACATCGACGCGAATGCGCACTGCACGTAGAAGCTGTCCCTGCAGCTCGTAGAGATATTCGCCCGGTGAATAGAATCCGTATTTCCTGTTTGCGACCGGCTCGCTCATGAGCTCTTCGCTGTACAATCCCCAGCCTTCGGTAGGCTGCGAATCACTCCACATCGACGATGAATCCTCGACAGCACCGGGAGTGAGCCAGCGGATGTTCGAGATCTCATCCTTGTGCTGCGTCATGAAGCGGTAATGCCAGTCGTGACCCGGGAACCCTTCATGAATCGCCGTGTCCGCAACCGACGCGAAGTTGTTGAGCTTCAGTGCCTCGGGATTGTTTCCCGTCGGCGTGAGATAGAACCGGCCGACTCCGGTCTTCTTGAACGGAGGTGCAGGGTAATACGCTGCATCGATGGTGCTCTGCAGCACCGGTGGCGTTGGGACAACATCGAGCCGGTAGTTCGCGGGTACATCGAACAGATTGTGCTCGCGACCATATGCAACCGCGCGATCGCCCGCATCACGATACCACTTGAATAGCTGTTCGTCGTCTTTTGGGGAATCCTTGGACAGGAACTCCATCACACGCTTGACGCTCGCATACTTCTCGGCGTCAGTCCCAAAGGGAAGCCCGAGCTTTCCGTTGTCGGAAAATTCCTTCGCGACTTCGACAATCTTTCCCGTATACAGCGCAACCTGCTGTGCGCCATACTCGTACAGTTCCGCCGCGGTTCGAGGATCACGCAGCACGTTGTGAACACGCCACTCATATTCGGCTTCGCCCGCGGCGTAACGATCGACGGGTTCGTTCACGTCGTAATTCTGTCCCAGCCACGTTGCGAACTGATCCCATGCATACGCAGCGCTGTTTGCTGCGGCATTGATCTGCGTCATCATCGCCGCCGCAAATGGACGCGACCCGATGAACTTCTGCGCAGTAGCAGGAAGCGTCGTGCGGAAATATTCGGCGTTTGCCTTGCTCCCGCTGATTCCATCGCGCTCGACCATCCGCTTGTCGGGAATGATTCCCGCTTTTTTGCCAGCGAGAAGATTTGTCTTCGCTACTTCGAGATAAGAGGGAATCGTGAGCATCCGGGCTGCGACCTGCTGCCAGTCACTCTCCTCCCCCAATAATCCGCCGGAAATTTCCGGCATCTGCTGGATCTGCCAATCGATGCCGCGAAACGGCTCGGCCACATAGGTATCGAGCGCACGCTGGTAGTAATGCTGGTCTCCGATCTGTCTGATGAGAAAGTCCAGCTGCGACATCATGAGGAGCCGGTCGGCTTTCTCAGTTGGAGTCAAACCCGTTTCAGCAACTGCTTCTATCGAAGCGCGCAGTGACTTGTATTCACGAAGCTCTGCATCGATCGACGCCTGACGATAATCGCGCAGCCGCGTGTTCACGGTTGCAAGCGCAGGACTGTAGCCATCTCCTCCGAGGTATGTCGCTGTTACCGGATTCCTGTCGAGATGAAAAACGAAGTACCTGTCACGCAGCTCAGCGAATGTTCCAGGAAGTAATACAGGCTTGGGCGGCGGCGCCGGCGGAACAGGGGCACAGGCCTCGATATTCCGGAGGATTCCAAATGCGGCAGCCGTTACTCCAGCGCGCTGCACAAAGGTCCTGCGATTCATAGATAGCGTTCCTTCAGGACGCCGTTGTGATGTATGACGTGGCCGACGAGAATGAACGCAAGCGCACGAACGGAGATCTCAGCATTGTTTGCCTTGCCACGGCGCTGCATTGCAGCCGCATCGAGATTTTCGAAGAGATGCATGGACGCGCGCCGGAGATTTTCGAATTCACCGATGAGATCGCGCATGCTCACGTTCGCGAACGGAGCGTTTGCGACGTAGAGATTCTCATCGAACCCGGGGACTGGCGTCTCGTCACCGCGTGAGAATCGCCAGGCGCGGTACTGAAACACTCTTTCGGTATCGGCGAGATGTCCAACGATGTCCTTCACAGTCCATTTGCCGGGAGCGTATCTGTAGTCGAACTTCGACTCTGGAATTCCGCGCAGCAGCGGCAGGGTCTCAGCGAGATTCTGCTTCATGCTCTCGAGAATGTCCCCATCGGGCACGCGCTCGATGTACGTCCCGTAGTACTCGAGGTATTCGCCAGGGGCCGGCCGGATCGATCGAAACGATGTGTCCATTAGAGTGCCGCTCTTCGGTGATATGTGGTGACTGACTTTCTCAGCAGCGCGATCTGGCCGCCGTGATACGCAGCGTGTTGCACAACGCCGCTGACCATTCCCGCAATTGTGCGCTCGCTCTTTGGCGCTTTTGCCATGAGCTCCGACTCGGTCATTCCGAGCACGACTTCGCTCAATCGCTCATAGCTCTCAGTCATGGAGCTCACGGCTGCGTCCCAGTTTTCCCCGCTGAAATCGTGAACTTCGGGCCAGTCTTCCCCTTCGAAAGGTTCGACCTGGCCCCCATTGATCCGCCTCAATGCGATGTTGGCCCACGATGCGATATGAAGCGTGATCTCCCAGATGTTGTGCGCATTGGGAATCGGACGCTGCATCGCTTCTTCTGCTGCGATGTTCGAGAGAATTTCCTGCAATGCAGGCCCATGCCATGCTTCGCCGCGCAATGCGCGGCGAAGCTCATCTGCGAGATATTCGCCAGATGTCACCAGATGCGGGCTCTCATGCTCGCACTCCTGACCATTGGATCGCCTTCCTTGCATCCAAAGGTCTTTGCGAATTCAGGCATGTTCGACAGCGGGCCGTTCACCCTGAATTTTCCAGGTGAATGCGGATCGGTTGCGATCTGAAGCCGCAGCGCTTCGTCACGCGCATTTGCGCGGCGTGCCTGCGCATACGCCAGGAAGAAACGCTGCTCCGGGGTGAAGCCGTCGATGAGAGTGCGCGGCTTTCCTTGAAGCGCCCGCTGCAATGCATCGTATGCAACCGACACACCGACAACGTCCGCGAGATTCTCGCCAAGCGTGAGCTTGCCGTTCACATGGAGACTGTCGAGAACCGTGTAAGCGCTGTACTGATCTTCAACGACCTTTGCGCGATCGGTGTAGTTCTTCGCGTCTTCAGGAGTCCACCAGTCGACGAGATTTCCTTTCGCATCATACTGACGGCCCTGGTCGTCGAAGCTGTGCGACATCTCGTGACCAATCGTGCCGCCAACTCCCCCGTAATTCGCGCCGAGATCATACGTCGCGTGGAAGAATGGAGGCTGAAGCCTTCCGGCCGGGAATGCGATCTCGTTCAGATTCGGTGCGAAGTACGCATTCACCGTCGGCGGCGTCATGAACCACTCATTACGATCGACGGGCTTGCCAAGCTTGTTGAGATCCTTGCGAACACTGTAGGTGCGTGCGTTGAGATAGTTCGTCGCCCACGGTCCATTCGCAACTTTGAGCGCGGAATAATCTTCCCACACATCCGGATATCCAATCTTGCGATTGAGCGATGACAGCTTCACCAGCGCCTGCTGTCGTGTAGCATCACTCATCCACTCTGCCTTGGTGATGCGCTCACGCATTACAGCGCGCAGATTCTCGATCATCTCGAGTGCCTGGGTCTTGGCCGCCGGAGTGAACGCGACTTTTACATACTCCTTGCCAAGTGCATCGCCGAGATACGCATCGGCGGTAGAGAGGCAGCGGCGCCAGCGTGGCTGAAGCGCACGCGCTCCGGTGAGCGTCTGATTGAACGCAAAGTCTTCGTTGACGAATGCGCTGCTGAGATACGGGCTCATGCGCTGCGCAACGCGCCATGCGAGGTATGCCTTCCAGTCATCGAGCGGCGCACTCGTGAGTGCTGCCGCTGCGGCCTTGAAATAATCGGGCTGGCCGACATCGAGAGACGTAACGCCAGTGACGCCTAGCGCTGTCATGAATGCGTTCCAATCGAATCCGGGCGTGCTTTCGTTGAACGTCTTCACGTCCACCATGTTGAAGTTCGCAACCGGATCGCGGAGCTGCACCGGAGTTCTCGAGCCCTGTGCCAGCGTGTTCTCGAGCGCCATGACTTTCTTTGCGTTAGACTCAGCAGTTGCAGCCGGCTGGCCGAGCAGCTCGAATGTCTTTGCGATGT
>DASUXX010000428.1:0-3268 GCA_036377755.1 Gemmatimonadaceae bacterium | reverse complement strand
TCGTATATGTACCGGAGAGCGCGCTCCGAAGTCGGTCTATAGGTGTATTGCTGTTCATGTTCTGCCAGTTGCCAGTAGCCAGTTGCCAGCCGCTGCTGTTCTCACATCCCCCGCATGATCGACTGGAATCTCGGATTATCGCGAATCGATGCCAGATCAGGATCGTTATCTATCCATTCGCGATGTCCGAAACCCTTATCGACTGCACGTTCCAGGCACGAAATCGCATCGTCAGCCTTTCCGAGCTGCGCGTAAGTGCAGCAGACGTTATAGAGAAGCATTGCGTCGTCCGGGTCGATCTCGAGAGATCGCGTCGCATACTCCATTGCCTTTTCTGATTCGCCGAGTGATGCGTACGTTGCGGCGAGAAGATTGGCTGCGCGAGCGTCCGACGGATTGAGGTCGAGGCGCTCGAGCATGAGCTTGATCGCCTTGCGGTCGGCTGTCTTGCTTTCTTCCGACATTCCAAGCGCGCGGTAAGACTGTGCCAGGAAGCTCGCTGCTTGATAATCCTCTGGTCTCAGGATCTGGGCTCGCTCATACAATTTCACGGCTTCCTGGTGGCGGCCCTCCGCCTCGAGGGCCCTGGCATACCAGTATGCGGCCTCGAACAATTTTGGATCGAGTCTCATCGCGGTCTCGAACTCAGCTTCTGCCTCCTTGAACCTTTTGCTCAGCGAGATTGCCAGACCGCGCGCAACGTGAGCCTCGGCAAGATCAGGCTCGAGCTCAAGTGCTTTAGCGCTGGCAAAATCCGCCTGCTTGAGATTGAACTCGCGCGCATCGAAGTACATGTAGAGCAGCGAGCACGTGTCCGCGATTCCCGCGTAGGCGCGGGCATACTCCGGATCGGTCTCGACAGCGCGATTGAACATCTGCCTCGCATACTCGAGGCTCTTGCGATGTATATAGTAGTATTGGCGTCCACGCAGATAGTAATCGTACGCCGCGACGTTCACTGCGCGCGCTTTCTCGATCTGCTTTTTCTCGCCTTCGCTCAATATCACTTTGAGCGCCTTCACAATCGCTTGCGAGATGTCGTCCTGAATTGCAAAGACGTCTTCGACCTCGCGATCGTATCGCTCCGACCAGAGCTGATATCCGTCAGCAGCGTTGATCAATTGAGCAGTGATGCGGAGCTTGTTGCCCATTTTTCGCATGCTGCCTTCGAGAACGGTCGAGACCTTGAGCTTCTTGCCGATCTCGCTGATGTCCTCGCTTTTTCCCTTGAAGGCAAATGACGAAGTGCGGGACGCCACTCTCAGGGATTGAATCTTCGAGAGAGCGTTGATGATCTCGTCCGCCATTCCGTCAGTGAAATACTCGCTGTCAGGATCGGCGCTGAGGTTCGCAAACGGTAGAACCGCGACCGACTTGGCCTGCGATACACTTGCAACGGGAACGGTCTCGGTATTGGTCGGCGTCGACATGCTTCCCGACGCGAGCGCCTGACCGAACTGCGCAGTGGTCGTGTAGCGCTGCTGGCCGTCGGTGCTCATCGCGCGCGCAACTGCCTTCTCGACGCTCTCGGGAATCGAGCTGCGAATGGTGCGAAGCGGCTTCGGAGTTTCGGAGAATCGCTTCGACATCACGGCTTGCGGGGTAGCACCGGAGAACGGCCGCTCACCGCTCAGCATTTCGTACACTACACACGCAAGACTGTACTGGTCGCTCTTTCCGTCGAGGTTGGCTTCTCCCGCTGCCTGTTCAGGCGAAACGTACGCGGGCGTGCCGACCATCATTCCTGTCTGCGTGAGCGTCTCACTTCCCGCTGCGCTTACCGCTTTCGCAATTCCAAAGTCCATCACCATCGCTTCGCCTTCGTAGAGCATCACGTTTTCAGGCTTTATGTCACGATGGACAATTCCCTGCCGATGCGCATAGTCGAGAGCTGAAGCGATCGCGCGCCCATGGTGAACCGCTTCGTCTACCGGAAGCTGCTGCTCGCGATCGAGTTTCTCACGCAGCGACTCGCCTTCGACATAAGGCATGACGTAATACAGAAATCCTCCCGCTTCACCAGAGTCGAACAACGGGAGGATGTGAGGATGATTCAATCTTGCAGCGAGCTTGATCTCTCGAAGAAATCGATCGGGGCCGAGTGAAGCGGCGAGATCAGGATGGAGAACTTTCAAAGCGACGACGCGATCGTGCTTCGCATCCTGCGCGAGGTACACGGTCGCCATCCCACCTTTTCCAAGCTCACGATCAATTGAATAGCTGCCGGCGAGTGCATCACGTAGCCGGTCAACGGGAAGCTGAGTCTGCATCAGATTGCGTCTACTATTGCCTGATATTTTGGGTTGTCCCGGATCGGGGCGAGATCAGGATCGTTGTCGATCCACTCCCGATGGCCGAAGCCTTTGTCGACTGCGCGCTCGAGGCACGAGATCGCCTGATCGTTGCGCCCGAGCGATGCGTACATGCACGCAACGTTATAAAGAAGCATGGGATCTTCAGGGTCGATCGCAAGCGATCGCTCACCGTACTTGATCGCGTTTTCCGAATCGCCGAGCACGCCAAATACGCTTGCGGCCAGGTTGGCGGCGCGCGCGTCTTCCGGGTTCAACTCGAGGCTGCTTTCCATGAGCTTGAGACCGCGATGCAGGTGCTCTTCCTGCTGTTCCTTCATTCCAAGTGCGTGATACGCCTGCCCCATGAAATGGGGCGCCTGATAATCTTCGGGCCTGAGGATCGACGCGCGCTCAAACATCTTCAACGCGTCCTCGAACCTCCCCTCGGCCATCAGGCCCATCCCGTACCAGTAGGGAGCCTCGAACATCTTGGGCTCGAGCTTCATCGCCTTCGTAAACGACGCTTCGGCTTCGTCGAAGTTCCGCTTGAGCGATGCGACTATGCCGCGCGACACCTGTGCCTCCGCAAGCTCCGGCTCGAGCTCTAACGCTTTCTTGCTCGCCTTGTCTGCCTGGCGGAGGTTGAAGTCGCGCGCATCGAAGTACTGATATAGTAGCGAGCTCGCATCAGCGACTCCTGTATATGCGAGCGCGTAATTCGGGTCGAGCTCTATAGCCTTGTTGAACATCTGCCGGGCATACTCGAGACTTCGGCGTCGCAGCTGATGAATGAACTGCCGGCCGCGCAGGTAATAGTCGTACGCCTGGATGTTCGTTGCACGCGGCTTGTTCTCGATTGCTTTCTTTTCGCCTTCGGTGAGAATCACACGCAGTGCTTTGACAATCGACTGCGAGATGTCATCCTGGATCGCGAAGATGTCTTCGATCTCGCGATCGTATCGCTCCGACCACAG
>DASUXX010000427.1:0-4497 GCA_036377755.1 Gemmatimonadaceae bacterium | reverse complement strand
ACCGGCTGCGAGCGCGCGAGAGCGCCGCGTCGTTAGTTACGGCCAGCTGAATACCGATGTCGGAATTGACCTCTCCCGATTCCGGTTTACGTCTCCAGGTTCTTTCCAGAAAATGGAAGTGTAATCGCGACTGAACAAACGCACCTTGAACTTTGCACCGCTGTCGCGATTCAGCGGGTACATCACGTCGAATCGCCACATGCGCTGTGAGCGCGGCGGAACAGATGCGAGAATCGAGAAGCCGATCGACGTATTCAAGCGGCTGTCTACACCATAGGGCGCATCGCCCGCCCAGAGCTTTCCGAAATCCATAAATGGGGCAATGCCGACCGATGCAAACTGCTTGACGTGTCCGATGAAGTACCGGTCCTCGATTCGGAAGACGACACGCTCGCCGCCTGCGAGCCATGAGTCGCGATATCCGCGCGGGCCGCCCTCGCGATCAGCAAACGTCAGCTGAAATGGAATCCGCTGATTCCATCCACCTGCCATCTCGAGACTCGTGCTCATTGTATGACGAGTCGCAGGCTTGATGTATGTCGTCCATCGAGCAGCACCGAGTACGCCGTCCCAGCCGGGCTCGACATCGTCGCGGCGACCTTCGAGAGTTCCCTCGAGTGCACTGAACACTGTCGGTGAGCCAAGCCCGATGTACGCGTTGGCAGAAGCGAACAGGTCCATGTTGTTGCCGCCGAACATTCCCATGCCGCGGCCGATTACTGTGGCGAGCTCGAAGCCCTTTCGAATATCCTGAGCACCGTCGAGTGTCTCGAGACCTGTCGCGCGCATGTATGTCACACTGCGAAGGCCCGCGAGCGCATTTATGCGCGTGACACGATTGCGTTCATAACGCTGCTCGAGTGCAGTTGCGGTGTCGCGCTCCGTTGTGCCTATGCCCACGCGGGTCGGGAAAGGCTGCGGCATCTCATCTTCATACGAGAGCGACGCACCCACGAGTGCGAGACGACCTGGGCGTCCGATGCGAACTACGCCGCCCATATCTGCATACGCGCGCTGAAGCATCACAGCAGGGCGGCTCAGATCTCCCGCACGGCGGAAGAAGCGATAATCCTCGCGCGAGCCGGCAGTCGTACGCCATGAAACCCGCTGGAGGTCAGTGAGGAATGGATGGCTGAGCTCGAAACCCCAGTTGCCACCCAGCTCATTGCGAGCACCGTCTATCTGAAGCTGATACGGCCGCCCGAGAAACTGATAATCGATCAGCTGCGCTTCGAAATTGTCGCGGAAATTCTCGCTGTAGCGCCAGCGCCCTACGATCGACGTCGCCTCGCCCATGAAGTTTTCTTCACCGAGCCGAAACGAGCGGAGGTACGGATTGGCACTCGATCCGCCGCCGCCGAGCACAAGCGAGACTTCGTCGACGGTGACGACGGAGAGGTACACGCCGCCCGCATTGTCAGGGTAAGCGGTAACGGTGGCATCTGCGAGATATGGCTGCGCCCGGAGGATGCGCTCGGATTCGAGACGTCGCAGCTCCGTACACGGCATACCCGGCCGCAACGCGAGAAAGCGCGAGATTACATTCGGATTGGTCGTCGAATGCAGACTCGTGAGCTGGCGTGCAAGCCGGCGCTGAAGACTGGATCCCCGCACTTCGAATGGCGGGCGCGCGCTCACATCTACGCGACTGATTATCTGGCCCTTGCAGGGTACCGCAGTGGCTTCCAGACTTTGGGCGACGAGCGCGGCCGATGGCGCGAATGTCGCGCACAATGTCGCACACCCGAACCGGAGAATCTTCAACTTGTCTTCCACCCTAACGCAGCCCATTCCGGATAGTCGGCAATTTCGCGCTCCTCGTTCCCCTCGAGTCGTTGCCATCTCTTCGACGTCTGACGTGAGCGGCAGCAACCCGCATCGCGTCCGCCTCAACAGTGCATATATAGCCGCGCTCGAAAATGCAGGGCTTATACCACTCGTGGTTCCACCGCTTTCCAATAACGACGCCATCGCGGGAATTCTGTCCCGCGTGGACGGCGTACTTCTTTCCGGCGGCGAAGATGTAGAACCGTCCCTTTACGGACAACCCCGAAGTGCTCACTGCGGTGAATCCAACATCGCCCGCGATCATACGGAGATCGCCCTGATACGGACAGCGCAGCAAATGAAAGTTCCGCTCATGGCAATCTGCCGGGGACCTCAGGTATTGAACGCCGCACTTGGCGGGACGCTCGTTCAGGATATACCCTCGGAAATTCCAAATGCTCTTCAGCATGAGGCGAGAGCGGACAGGGCCGCGCGCGTTCATGAGGTTGCCATCGAACCCGACTCCAAACTGGCGCAGGCGGTGGGGAGCACGAGAATCACTGTGAATTCCCTGCACCATCAGGCGGTTCTCGACGTAGCGCCCGGGTTGAAGGCAACTGCGCACGCGCCTGATGGGATCATCGAGGGGGTGGAATCGAGCACGGACGACTGGTGGGTTCTAGCAGTCCAATGGCATCCGGAGGAAATGAACGATTCACCCGAGCCGTGGGACCGCGGGATTTTCAAAGCGTTCGCTGACCGACTAGCCCAGGGGTGAAGCGGCTCCGGATTCTACATCTCGATTCCGGCGCGACCTGGCGGGGCGGACAGAGACAGGTTCTTCTCCTTGCACTTGGCTTGCGTGAGGAGGGCCATGAGCAGTTCCTGATTGGCTCGCCCGGCTCCCCGCTTGTCGAGAAGGCACGAGCGGCCGGTCTTGCGGTTGCTGCCATCCCCATGGCAGCGGACTGGGATGTTCGCGCAGCGAGACGAATCCGCGCCCGCATGCGCGCGTGGAATGTCGATCTCGTGCACGCGCATGACGCACGCTCACACGCGCTTGCGATGATCGCACTGCTGGGCCGCAATCGCATGCCGCTCGTGGTCACGCGGCGTGTTGCGTTCACTCCGCGATCCGCGCGGGTGAAATACGGACCTCGCGTTACACGTTTCATAGCGATATCGAACGCCGTAAGAGACGCGATGACGCATGGAGGAGTCGACCCAGCGCGGATTTCTGTAGTTCACTCAGGTATCGCGTTGCCCACCGCGACAGGCAACCGGCGCGATTGGCGAGCTGAGCTGGGCTGGGCGAGTGATTCGGTCGTTGCTGGAATTGTCGGAGCGATGACGAGTGAGAAAGGCGTGGACCAGCTCGAGTCACTCGGAGAATCGCTCGATGCTGCGACTCGATCGAGACTCAGGTTAGTGCTGCTCGGTGGTACCAGAAGCCCCGTCACCACCGTCGGAGGCGTGACCGCCCATTCTGCTGGTTTTGTGAATGACATCGAGCCCGCAATGGCGGGCCTCGACATGCTGATTCACCCTTCGCGCAGTGAAGGGCTGGGAACCTCTATCATCGATGCGATGGCATTGGGTGTCCCGCCGGTCGCGTTCGCGGTTGGAGGTATTCCCGAGGTAATAGAGCACGAAGTTTCCGGAATCCTGGTGCCCGCCGGTGACGTAAGGTCGATGGCAAAGTGGGTGGCGCGGCTCGCAGGTGACCCGTTACTGAGAGAGCGCCTCGGAAACGCGGCCGCGTCGAGGGCGCAAACTTTCGACGCGTCCCGGATGACCAAAGAGACGGAAGCGGTGTATAACCGTGCACTCTCAGGGTAGCGTTTCGCTTCCAGCCGCGTCTATCTTGCGGCACCCTGAGTTCATTGACTAACCCGCATTTACTAACTGGTTTTGATCTATATCTGCATCCCGTCCTACAACGAGGGGACGACAATTGGCGTTTTACTCTGGCGCATCCGCAAGGTGTTCCAGGGCTATTCGCGCGAATATGAGATCCTCGTTTATGACGACGGAAGCACTGACGGCACGCGCGACATTCTCGCGCCGTATGCTGACGTTGCGCCGCTGACTGTAATCGGCAGCGAGACGCGTCGCGGGTATGCGCACGCACTCGACGCCCTGGCTCGTGAAGCTTCGCGCCGAACTCGGTATCCGCGCCGTGATGCGATGATCGTGATGCAGGCCGATTTCACTGACCAGCCGGAGCTGCTGCCTGAGCTCATCAAGCGATTCGAGGGCGGCGCCGACATCGTCATCGGCGAGCGCGCAACGGGTAATGATCCGGTCGCGGTCAGGCGACTGCGCAAGCTCGCACCCTGGGCAATTCGATTTTCGCTCGGCGCGAACGACCTCACTGACCCGTTTGGATCGTTTCGGCTTTTCCGCATTTCGCTGATACGAGAGCTGACGAAAGCAACGCCGGATAAGCCGCTTGCAGCGACGGACGGCTGGGCTGCGAATCTCGAGCTTCTTCTCGCCACTCTGCCGCTCGCGCGCAGAGCGGAGCGTGTAGAGCTCGCATCGCGATACGATCTTCGCGTCAGGGAATCGCGCATCAAGCCGTTCTCGGAGGCGATGTCGCTCTACAAGTTCGGTCGCACGGTGCGCGGCAAGAGAGTTACGCTGCCAACGCAGCCTGCGCTGGCAGAAGGCGGCTCGAGCGGGCGCAACCCGAAGTCAAGGGAGCGCGCAACATCGTGATCTTGTCGC
>DASUXX010000426.1:0-2393 GCA_036377755.1 Gemmatimonadaceae bacterium | reverse complement strand
TGCCCGCGATCTGCTGCGTAGAACGGCTTGAAGTCAGAGCCGATCAGGACGTCCTTGTCAGGCCCTGTATGATATGCGCGCCACGCAACTTTTCCTGTGCCCGCGTCGAGTGCAGTCAGCCATCCACGCACTCCCATCTCGCCGCCGGAATTTCCAACGAGGACTTTTCCTTTCACGACGAGCGGAGCCATCGTGATTGTCTCGCCAAGATTTATGTCGCCGAGCTTTGTGTTCCAGATCTCCTGGCCGGAGTTTGCATCGAGCGCGATAGTGTGATTGTCGAGCGTGTTGAGAAAGATTCGTCCATTGTCGTACGTGACACCGCGGTTCACGACGTCACAGCATGCGACTCCCTGCGCCGCCTGTTCGACGCGAGGTTTGTACGTCCACTTGGTCGGAGTGCCTGGCTTTGTGAGGTCGAGGGCGTATACGTAATTCGGAAACGGCGTCACGATGTACATCGTGTTGTTCACAACGAGCGGCGCCGCTTCATGTCCGCGAAGAGTGCCGGTGGAGAACGTCGACGTGATTTTCAGGCTGGCGACATTTGCAGGCGTGATCTGATTCAGCGACGAGTAGCGTGTGCTTGCATAATTCTTCGCGGGCATCGTCCATTGACCATCGTCGGCCGATGCATCGCCATTGATTGCGCCGCCTGCAGCTCCGGCTGGAGCTACGCTCGATGCGCCCGCTTGAGTTGGTGTGACCGTGCGCTCATCGCCTCTCGAGCATGCGAGAGATACGAGCAACGCGGCAGAGGCAACTGCGTATCCAAGTGATGACTTCACTTCCGCGATACCAGACATCGCCTTCCTCGTTTTTATTTCGTGTCGCCGCCGCGTGTTTGTGCAGATTGCGTTCCACTCACGATAGTTTTTTTCGTACTGTCTTGAAAAGCATGGGACCCCATGCATCGTTCACCTGTGAAGAATTTTCGGCGCATTCTCATGCACTGGTCGGCCCGTCGTTTGCACTACCATTTCCTGTGAACACTGAGAACCGGACGCCAAGCGTGAGCCGGCGTTCTTTCGTACGCACATGCGCCGGCGTTGCTGCAGCGATTGCCTTTGACCCACGCTCGCTCGCGGCATCACTCCAGTCCAGGCGTTCGCTCCGCATCGCGATTGCACTTCCAGCGCGCGACTCCCTGTTCCAGCGTGGATTCGATCTGGGCATCTCCGAGGCGCAGCGGGCAGCGAGCCTCTTCAATGCGAGCGTTGCGTCGCAGGTAACGCGAGTCGATTCGCTCACTTCATTGAATGACTCAGTCGCTGCACTGGAGTCCAGTCGTGTTGGAGGCCTCGTATCGTGCGCCGACGATGCAACCACACTTCGTATAGCCGAGGCGTGCGCTCGCCACCGGGTTCCTCACTTCAACTGCGGGTCGCGTGCTGACAGTCTCCGGCGGAATTTCTGTGGGGGTTACACGATGCACGTCGAGGGAAGCGCGGCGATGTATTCTGCCGCGGCATCTGCAGCCGGTGCAAAAGACATCGCACTATGGAGCCCGAAGCTCGAAAAATACGGTGCGGCTCAGCTCAACGATCGATTCAGGGAATTCGCAAAGACACCAATGAACAGCGCTGCGTGGGCAGGATGGTTTGCCGTGAAAGTGATCTGGGAATCTTTTCTGAGATCGAAGACTGACATCACTATGATTATGGCGACGTCTCAATTCGACGGGCACAAAGGTGCGCCACTGAGCTTTCGCAAATGGGACGGCCAGCTCAGGCAGCCTCTCTACGCGGTTGGAACGCGAATCATCGATGTTCCAGATGTCGCAAAGTCGGACAAACCGTCGCGCGAAGTTCTCGACACAATTGGCGACCGCGAGGGAATGAAGAGATGCGCAAGGTGAAATGCTTCGCCGCACTCGCCGTCACATTGATTGCGAGCTCAGCTCATGCGCAGGCTGCCGATCGGCTCTACGTCAGTAATGAAGGCAGTCACTCGATCAGCGTCATCGATACACAATCCAATAAGGTGATCAAGACCATTCCCGTCGGGCAGCGCGCGAGAGGCATCGCCGTCAGTCCGAATGGAAAGCGCGTCTACGTTGCGTTGAGCGATGATCTCGCAATGCGTGAGAGCGCAGGCGATCGCATAGCTGTCATCGATACTGAAACGGGAAAGGTCATCGCGCAGTACCGGTCAGGATCCGATCCGGAGCAGTTCGGCGTGACCCCGGATGGACGTCGCATCTACGCATCGAACGAAGATGCGGGAACAGCTACAGCAATCGACGCTGCGACCGGAAAAGTCATCGCTACGATGATTGTCGGGATTGAGCCGGAGGGAGTCGCTGTTTCCCCGAATGGCAGATGGGCATACGTGACTGCAGAGACGAGCAACACTGTCTCCGTGATCGATACAAGAACGAACAAAGTCGTTTC
>DASUXX010000425.1:0-2202 GCA_036377755.1 Gemmatimonadaceae bacterium | reverse complement strand
CAAGCACATCATTCTGCCGAAGGCGAATGAAGCAGATATCGAGGATGTGCCGGATGAAGTTCGCGATATCCTCACGTTCCATCCGGTGGAGACACTATCGGAAGTACTCGATATCGCTCTTGTGAAGCCACCGCAGGCGGAGGATGTGAAGCCACTTGATTCTGCGGCCTGACGGGTGAGACACACCAGATTTTAGTTGCCAGTAATGAAGATGCCAGTTGCCAGACTTTAAAATCTGGCAACTGGCATCTTCATTACTGGCAACTAAAATCTGGTGTGTCTCAGCAGTGATCACTCACCACGCATAGCCTATCGACAGTCTGCCAATCGGCAGTCCTTCAGTTCCAAGGTCGTTGTTGAGCAGCCTCTTTGCACCGATGCCGGCCGCAACAGCAAACCGCTGATCGCGGCCAAGGATCCACACATAGTCTCCTCGAACACCGAGTGTGCCGGATGTGCCCTCGTCTTCTTCGCATCCCAGGCAATCATCGTAATCGTCACTCACGCTGACGACACCGACGCTGACACCGAACGAGAATCCGCGCAGAGCCCTGCCTGCGGGATAGTAGCGCGCGATGCCATCGAGCGCTGTGTAGTCGGAATCATCGAGACCGAAGTGCGATGCAGAAACTGCGAGTGACGTCGTCGAGCTCATCGCATGCTCGAATTCGCCATTGTACCACTCGAAGAGAAGTCCAATCGGATTTGCTGAAACGAGATTCACGCGGCGCATGCCTGAGCGGTCTCCGTCGACGCGCTGCGCAGATGCGACAGAGGCGACTGACACGAATGCAATCGCCACCGCTGACCAACGAAAGGTTTTCATTTTTGGTAATAGTTGAGATTGAGTTGGACCTAATCTAGGAGGCTGGAACCCGGGAGTCGCGGGAAAGTTTCTAGAAGCCTATCGGACCCAGCCGGAAGAGCTTCCACGGATCTGCGCGAAGCGGCTCGGGCTCGGTGCCCTCGACGAAGTATTCCGTATACCTGCGGTCGGCCGGCGTCAGTGGCGTCGCAAGCTGTCCCGTAAGGCGGTCGAGCTCGCCGCTGATCACGCCAATTGGGGGAGTCCAGCGGGCCTGCGACCGCTCGAGTGAGCGGCCTCCACTCGACGCGTAGTATCGCGACATCATCCGCCCCCACACTGGTGCGGCGAGTGATCCGCCCGCCGCTCCCGGCGTGATTGTCTTTGGCTTATCGAACCCCAGCCATACCCCCGCGACAATATCAGGTGTGAGGCCAATGAACCAGACATCGGAGTTGTCGTTCGTCGTTCCGGTTTTTCCAGCGACAGGAACATCCGCGGGGAGATAGCGGCGGATCGATGAAGCCGTGCCGCGCTCGACAACGTCACGCATCATGTCACGAACGACGAATGCAGTGCGCGCGTCGATTGCGGGAGGAAGAGCGCGAACCGGTGCAGTATAGACTGTCTTTCCTGAACGATCCTCGATACGATGAATGAACCGCGGCTCGACTGCTGTTCCAAGATTTGCAAACGTCGTGTATGACGCGACCATATCGAGCGGCTGAACAACCGACGCGCCAATTGCGCTCGACGGATAAGGATTGATCGTACTCTGGATTCCCATCCGCTTTGCGAGTGCGATCACCGAATCCATTCCAACCTGAAGCGCAAGCTGAACTGCGACGACATTTCTCGATCGTGCAAGCGCTTCGCGCATCGTGATCGGGCCGAGAAATTCCTTGTCGGAGTTGTCGGGCCGATAGTACGTGCCGTTGGGAAGCCGTATCGCGATCGCAGTGTCACCTACAATTGCATTCGGCGGAATGCTGTCTGCAATCGCTGCCGCGTATACAATCGGCTTGAATGAAGAACCGGGCTGCCGCTTTCCGTCGATTGCACGATCGAACTGCGATGCCTTGTAGTCACGGCCACCAACGAGAGCACGCACATCGCCTGTTGTAGGATCGAGCGCGACGACGATGCCCTGAAGATACTCGGAATCCTTGCCCTTCCCCGCGGTTGTCGTGTGGCGGTATCCTGTGCGCGCCTCGACATCGGCAACACCTTCAACGAGCGCGCTCACCGCTGATTCCTGCATCGCGGGATCGAGCGCAGTGTGAATGCGATATCCGCCCTGATTGACTGGAATTCCAGCGCGTTGTGCCTGGATCTTCACAACGTCGAGATACCACGGCGCCGCAACCATTCCGTAATTCGGTGCGGTAACGATCGGA
>DASUXX010000424.1:0-3587 GCA_036377755.1 Gemmatimonadaceae bacterium | reverse complement strand
CAATGATCATTGCATCCGGCGGGGAGATTGTTTCGTCTGCCGAAGATGCTGATGTCGCCGTGTTCAACAGCTGCACCGTAACATCAGCAGCTGAGGCAGATCTTCGCGCTGATGTTCGCTCACTTGCCCGAGCGAATCCGTCAGCAAGATCAGTCGTGATGGGGTGTGCCGCCGGAGCCCCCGCTCGTGATGAATCACGCGCTCCTCTTCGCACTCTCCCGACTGTAGACAGCGTAATTCCCGGCGGTGATGTCAGTGCATTAGCTGCCGCTCTCGAATTGCCGATGTCGCATTCTCACGCGTCGATGCAATCGGGTGCGCGGGCCCTGCTCAGAATCCAGGACGGGTGCGACGAGCATTGTACTTTCTGCGCGACAACTTTGTCGCGCGGGGCGAACAGATCACGCTCCGCTGATGAGATTGTACGCGAGGCGCTCACGCTTGCCGACACACACCCGGAGATCGTCGTCACCGGCATTCACATCGGTACGTATGGTCGCGATACCAGTTCGAGTCTTTCCCGGCTTGTTGAACGGCTGATTCTCGAGGTGCCGGATGTGCGGTTCCGGCTGACATCGATCGAGGCCACAGAAGTAGATGATCTACTCGTCGATTTGTTCAGATCATGCTCGGACCGGCTCGCTCCTCACCTCCATGCTCCCTTGCAGTCTGGATCGAATGCAGTGCTTCGTCGCATGGGGCGGCACTGGTATACGGCGGAATCATACGCAGCCGCTGTCGAGCGGCTCGCCGGTATTCAGCCTTTTGCACTCGCGGCTGACGTAATCAGCGGATTCCCCGGCGAGACGGAAGATGATCACCGGGCAACGGTGAGTCTTGTCGAATCTCTGCCGTTTACATCGCTTCACGTTTTCCCCTACTCGCCTCGCCCCAACACGGCTGCGTTGAAGCTCGGTCCGGCCGTGAGCAGCGCTGTGGCGGGAAAACGGGCTCGCGAGCTTCGTGACATCGCAGAAGCCAAGGCCAATGCACATGCAGCGGCGCGAATGGGCGGAAATTGCGACGTGGTTGTAATCGAGCGACATAAGGGACTGACAGAAGACTATCTTTCAGTCGATGTTCCCGAGAGTCTTCCACGCCGGTCGAGATTCCGCGGGATACTCGAAGAAATCGATGGACGCGTTGTCGCACACCCTCTTGAAGCTGCATGACTGAGAACGAACGCCCGACAGTTTACATAGAGACCTACGGCTGCCAGATGAATGTCAGCGACTCCGAGCTCATGCTCGGCAAGCTCGCTGCGTCCGGCTACGATCAGGTCGAGGCGCCTGAGGCGGCGGACGTAATTCTCGTCAATACGTGCGCGATACGTGAGCATGCGGAACAGCGCGTGATTGGACGGCTTGGCGAAATGAAGAGCAAGATGAAGCGCCACGCGGTTCTCGGCGTCACCGGCTGCATGGCGCAGCGACTCGGTCCGCAGATTCTGGAGCGCGCAGGCCATGTAAGTCTCGTTATTGGCCCCGATGGTTATCGATCACTGCCTCTTCTTGTTGAGAATGCGCGGCGCGGTATCAAGGCGACGTCGACTGACTTCGATCTCGAAGAGCACTACGAGGATTTCAAGCCGCGCCGATTCGACAAGGTGAAGGCGTGGATCCCCGTTCAGCGTGGGTGCGATTACCGCTGCACCTATTGCATTGTCCCGACTACGCGTGGGCCGGAGCGGAGCCGCAAGCTCGAGGACGTAGTGCGCGAAGCTGAGCAGGTAGTAGCGGACGGAATGTCGGAAGTCGTTCTGCTCGGTCAAACCGTGAATTCGTACAACGATGGACGTTTTGATTTTGCGGATCTGCTTCACGCAGTTGGCAGCGTCGCTGGAGTGCGGAGGCTGAGATTCACGAGCCCGCACCCGAATGACTTCAGTGATCGCGTCGTACAGGCGATTGCTGACGTCGATGCTGTGTGCGAGCACGTTCATCTTCCGATGCAGTCGGGCTCGTCGCGAACGCTCAAGCGAATGCTTCGTCGCTACACGCGCGAAGGGTATATGCAGTGCGTCGAAAAGCTGCGCTCTGCGGTTCGCGGAATCTCTCTGACAACAGATATCATCGTCGGCTTCCCGGGAGAAACCGACGCTGATTTCGAAGAGACATTGAGTGCGGTGCGCGAGATTGGATTCGACGACGCGTACACGTTCAAGTTCTCAGCGCGCGAGGGTACCCCGGCGACGCGCATGCCGGCAAGCGAGACAATCTCTGATGAATTGTCGAGCGAGCGTCTTGCCCGGCTGATCGAAACTGTCAGAGAAGGATCGCGCGCGCGAAATCTCCGGATGCTTGGGGAGCGGAAGGAAGTTCTGATCGAGAAGGAAGCGCGCCGAGGCGGGCTGCTTCAGGCGCGTACGCGGGATTTCAAGACGGTGATCATACCGGGTGAGACAGCGCTCATTGGATCATATGCGACTGTCGAGTTGACCGGCACTACAGGATCGACATTCACGGGCGCCATCGTCCGCGAGCGATCGCCTCTCCCCGTAGCGGTCTAGCAATCGATTGATTGCAGCGCGGCGCTCGTGGTGCCGCGCTCCCCGTACCTGACACGATAGTGCGGCATTTCAACGGATCTGGTCCGTGCCGCTCATCGCTGTTGCATATGCTGCTTTCGCCGCTGGATTGTTTCTCGGTTATGGCGGATTGTCGTGGCTGCCCACTGTTACAGCCATTCCGGCGATCTTCTTTGCTGTACTGAAACGTGATGCAATGATTGCAGGCATGGTGCTGTTTCTACTGGCAGGATCCAGCATTGCATCGCGATCGGCGCCACAAAAAGATCGTCGGTCTGCACCGGCGGCAGGAGTGCAATCCGCAACTCTGCGTGCGATGAAAAAGCGCGCGTCGAAAGCAATAGACGAAATCTTCCGCGCTGATGCACCGATGGCTAAAGCGTTGTTGATCGCCGAGCAGCAGGAAATTCCGCTGGAGATGCGCGACAGGTATGCACGAGCGGGAATGGTCCATATGCTTTCGATATCAGGATTGCATGTCGCGATCATTGCCGGCGCTATTCTCCTTATACTGCAAGCCGCGCATGTGCCGCGGAATAGTGCTACGCTGATCGGCATCCTTCTCACGGCGTTTTACGTTGCGCTGATCGGCGCGCCCGCACCTGCCGTAAGATCTGCTGGAATGCTCGCACTCGGCGGAGCATCGCGCCTCACTGGCAGGCCGACATCTCCATGGGCATCACTAGCGGTTGGCGCATTCGTGCCTCTCGTAAATCCACGCACCGTACTCGACCTCGGATATCAGCTGAGCGTGCTCGGAATAGCGGGATTGATCGCGAGCGGAAAGCTTTCCCGCCGGTTGTTCGAGAAGAGGGAGGTTCGATTCAGGAAGATCTGGAAGGAGCTTCTGACGTCGATCGTTGCTACGATCGTAACCGCTCCGCTTGTGGCGTGGTATTTCGGGCGGCTGAGTATCATTGCTCCCCTCGCGAACCTCGCGTCCGGTCCGATCGTATCCGTCCTTCAGCCCACGCTGTTCGTGGCGCTGGCGCTTGCCCCGTTCCCAATGGTTGCGCGGCTTTTCGCCGATGCCGCGCACCCGCTTCTGCTTGCGTTCGAT
>DASUXX010000423.1:0-6382 GCA_036377755.1 Gemmatimonadaceae bacterium | reverse complement strand
CGTGCGCGTCACGATAAATGAAAGCGATGCCGATCCGTTCCAGACAAGCGGTCGTTTGGAGCGGGCTTGCTGGGAAGGCGGAGGACGGGAAGCAATCCTGCTTACAAGTGGTTTCGGCGTAATTGGTCTTACACGCGAGCTCCCGGTCGGCCGGTGTCGCCCCACGAGCAAGACAATGGGCTCCATGTATGGTGAGCTGCGATCGTCGCAGAACAACGAGCTTTTAGCGGGTGCTTTCCTTCGCATCTATGATCAAGGAAGTTCGGACGCGCGCGACTCGACGGTCACCGACCAGACGGGATGGTTCAGATTCAAAAATCTCCCAGCCGGTTCCTACAGGATCCGCGCGTCAACGATTGCACATCGAGTTATAGTTCGTGAGCTCCTGGTCCGCGCGGGCATTACTGACACGCTTCGGTTAGTGATGCCCTTCGATACAACCGGCATGATTAGCGACTGCATGTCACCAGACGGCCATAGCTTTGGTCAACAATTCTGCAAGTTTTAATAGCCGGCATCATTGGGATGCTGGCATAACACACGTTGATGCTGGTAAGCGATCTATTGTCTGCTCGCGGAGCAACCGCCCCGGTGAACCAGCATGACTGAAGGCGTCAGGCGGATTCGCTCGTCTATACATACGACGTCCAACTACCAGGTCTTCCTGCTCGTCTCCGTCATTTCTGGCTGCGCTACGGCACACCCACTGAAGCCAATCGTCCCGGTTTATCCTGAGGCAATTCGCACGGCCAATGCCCAGGGACGAGTTACTGCGCGATTCAAAATCGCTGAGACCGGTGAGCCTGGATCGATCAAGATCGATGTCGATACTGCCTCAAGTGGTTTGCTTGAGTCTTCAGTGCGTTCCACATTGCTGAAAACACGGTTTGCGCCAGCGCGACTGCTGGGGTTCGCGCGTTCATCGGAATTGCATTATGTCTTTGACTTTGTGCTCTTCCGTCCAAAGAGAGCGCTCGGACCGGACGAGAAATGGCTTGGTGTCGATCACTTTCCCGCGAAATGTCCCGTTTCACAGAAAGAGCGGCGAGTGATCGTGTGCGGGGAAGCGGTCCCAACGATATCGAAGTCCGTATTTTGACAACGCGATGTTTTCGCGTGACACTCATGGCGTCAGGGAGCACTCACATCGGTATGCGCACCGCGGTTATTCTGTTTTTGTTGTTGTTAGCGCGTGCCGCACATTCGCAGGAAACAAGTAACCCACTCCCTCGCACGAACGTTCTTGTCCGTGTGGTTGACTCGATATCAGGTGCGCCAGTCGTTCGTGCAGGCGTCCAGGCCGAGGGGTGGATGGGCCTCGCGTGGACCGATTCTTCGGGAAATTTCAAGCTGCGCGGAGTTCCCGTTACGACTGAATTGCGCGTGCGGTGTCCGACAGCTCGTCGGCTCGCGGGGCGCATCGTCAGGCGAAAGGCGCTGCAGCTGATCGCTGCGCGTGACACGCAGATAGTTGTTCGTCTACCAATATTGGAATGCGTTGAACCGCCAATTCGAAGCATCAGAGGTGAGTTTCGCGGCCACTATACTTCCGGATTTGAGACGAGCGACTTCCGTCCATGCAACGGCCTTCCCCCGGAACGGAAGGTCTTCGGAGAAGACGTAGACAGTTCTGCCTGGGTTGTGTTCTCGAGCAAAGTTGATCCGATGAAGATGAAATGGCCGGAGTTTCCTGACACGGTTTACACTCCGACTGTGTACGTACGGTGGATGGGAACACTCACTGGCCCTGCGTCCTACGGTCATATGGGGGTCGCAACCTATCAACTTGTCGTCGATCGAATTCTGGAAATCCGAAAACCGAAGCGAGGAGATTGTGGTGCGCGCGTGTTCCCTCACGCACGCTGATGCCGACAAGCGATCAGGGAATTCCGGTCGCTGTGCTCGCGCTCTAATGAACCGCGGAGTCATCTGCTGCCTTGTTGCTCTTCTTATCCCGTCGAGACTTCGCGGTCAGACCGCGGCAGACGTGCAGCGAATTGACAGTATTGTCAGCGCACAGGTTGACAGCGGGTTCAGCGGGGTGGTGCTCGTTGCGCAAAAGGATTCAGTGCTTCTACGAAGAGCGTATGCGCCACCGAGTGAGAGACTGACCGCAGGTGCCGCATTCTGGATTGCCTCCATTACGAAAAGCTTCACTGCTGCTGCAGTGCTGCAATTGCAGGAGAAGGGTCGCCTCTCCGTAAATGATTCAATCGGTCGATTTCTCAATGGTGTGCCTGCGGACAAGCGCGCTATCACGATTCGGCAGCTCCTCACGCACACGTCCGGGCTCGGCGGAGATTACTCTGGAGCGGGAATCGTCGACCGATCCCGCGCAATCAATGCAATCCTCGCCCCTTCACTGAGCAGTAAGCCCGGGACCTCATATAAATACGGCGACGACGATTACGAGCTCCTTGCTGCGATAATCGAAGTTGTATCCGGACGGTCGTGGGAAGACTTTGTCTTTGATCGAATCGTAAGACCGGCAGGGCTTAGAGAAGCTGGATTTGCCTGTCGAATCAAGAATGCGAGACGCCCGGTAGAACGATCTGCGCGCGCAGCGACTCAGGGTACCCCGATTTCGCGCGCGATGTGTGACTGGGCGCACAAAGGTGCCAACGGCATGTCGGCGACAGCAGACGATCTATTGAAGTGGACCAGGGCGTTCAGCAACGACAGCGCGCTCAATCGTCCCCTGATTTTTGTCCGGCGCGAGGCGCCGTTCGACGTTTCATATGGATACGGCGTACGCGTGTACACGCACGATCACGATGTCGTAGAAATCATGCATTCGGGAAGTGGTGACAACGACCATAATTCCATTGCGCGCGTCCTTCGTTCCGGGCTGACGATTATAGTGCTCTCCAATGCAGGGCATCACGCTGGCACAACCTGGAGCTCGTACGTCGCGCAGCGACTTGCCCGACGCGAGTAAGGACCGCGATGAGACGCACTCTTCAGTGAGACTCACGTCGAAGTTATAAACCCGATATCTTCTCGTTAATGCGCCAATAACCTCTATCACTGTTGATTGTAACTGCTGTATTTGCTGCTTCGGCTTGCGCGACCCAAACGCGCTCTGAAAGCGACATAAAACGTTCGGCGGGAGGCGATCAGCAATCGCTTGTCGCAAGCGCACAGAACTTCCTGCACGTGTTCGACAGCCTCGATTGGGAACGATTCCGCGCGTCATGGTCAAAAAACCCGACGGTTTTCTTTCCGTTTGTAGACACGCCAGAGCGCGTCGATGGAGACGCTGTAGAGGAAAGGTTCCGCATGTTCTTCAGCGATGTGAGAAGCAAGCGGCCAGGCCCTCCGCACCTGCGCATTTCGCCGCGCGACTTGAGGACCGAGATGTTCGGTAGTGTTGGAGTCGTCACTTTCAATCTCGGACAACGCCCCGGTGACATTGGCAGACGGACGTTGATCTTCGTGATGGAAGACGGTGAATGGAAACTGGCGCATCTCCACGCCTCCGTCTAAGAGGCGCCGGAATCGTAGCTTCGTCTGGTCTGCCTGACACACGCTTGATCCTGATAAGCGACAATTGCGTGCCCGCTTTGTTCGCATTCATATCATTCGCTTGCAGCTTACTTTTAGGCGCAGGCAACAACTGATATCCGGTGACATCCCGGCTCCAGACCACTCCACTACTCATTTCCCGAAATGTCCGATCATGCTGCGTTAGACCACTTCCACGCCGACGCGCTGTCGGCCTCACTCACCGTCCGCGACCTCGCCGCGAGCGTCGCGTGGTACCGCGATGCCCTCGGCTTCGCTGTCGAGCGTGAGATGACGCGCGACGGTGCACTCCGCGCGGTGGCGCTACGCGCCGGCGAGGTGCGGCTGCTTCTCAATCAGGACGACGGCGCGAAGGGCACTGACCGCGTCAAGGGCGCCGGGCTCTCGCTGATGCTCACTACACGACAGACCGTGGACGACGTCGCGGCGCGGATCAAGGCCTACGGCGGCGAGCTGGTCTCGGAGCCGGCGGATCAACCGTGGGGCGCGCGCACTTTTCGCGTGCACGATCCAGACGGGTTTGCACTCGTCATCTCATCCCCCGTTGTGTAGAGAACACCGTGTTCATGCGGCGCTCTGCCTTGATCGCATTTTGCTTTGTGACTGGGTGCGACGTCCTGTCTGATCCCGCGGTTGACCTGGCGAGGTGCATATCATCAGGTACGCAACAGATCGCGAATCAGACAGGCGCATCGAGAGACATAACCTGCTCCGTGCGCTCAGGAGATTCAGTTACTGCGATTCTCTCGTCGGCCTTCGAGCTGCCCGACACGATCATCACCCGGCTGCAGTTGAGCGGCACTCCGCGCGAAGCTCTGTATTACAGTGGACCTGACCGGGAATCTGTCGGGCATAAAGTCTCGTTGGGACCGGTCAACGTCTTTGATGCTCGTTACACAGACAATCGGCGCTATAGTCAGAGCTCAGCCCTCGGAAAGGACGTGAGGGTCGGAAATGTTGTCGCGAAGACGGACAAAGAATTCATCGTACGAGTCGTTCGCGCGCCCGATGGAAAACTAGACGTAATTGGATTTCGCTAGTTGACGTCTCAATTTTTCGCGAGATGTGTTACCGCTTCGTCGGTCCGAGATACCGGTCGAGCCAGTCGAGCGTTTCGCGAATCACGAGCGCACGCGGAACGAAGTGCCCGCCGATCGCCCACACCTGTCGCTTTCGTGCGTCAGGAGTGCCGATGAGATCGAAGTAATGCGTCGCATTCTCACGCGGAACCATCGGGTCGAACTCGCCACTGAACATCAGCGTAGGCACGCGCACACGCGGCAGTGAATTGGCAGGATCTACTTCAGGCGTCGCAGCCATCGGAGGGAGCAGGCCGATGTGAATGATCGCCGCTCGGAAGCGGGGTTCCTGTGCAAGCGCAAGCGGGGCGTTGATACCGCCCCAGCTGTATCCATAGAACGCAATCGCACCGCTGTCGAGATCCGATCGCGTCCTGATGTAATCGACAGTGCGACGCAATTCCTTGATTGTGTGTATCGTGTTGTCGCGATACTCGGCGGTACCGAACGCTGGCAGCCGGACTTTGCTGCTGACACGGCGCTCGAACGTTCCGCTGAAAATCGGGAACGCGACCGCGCGACCGCTCTTGATGATGAAGTCGAGCTGCTTCGCGAAGTATTCATCCGCATCTTCGAGCCAGAATGTGTCCCAGCCCGGCCAGTATACTACGGTTTGATACGGGCCATTCAATCGAGCAGGCCGATAAAGATGAAGCGGAAGGCGTCCCCCGGCGTAGCCAGCATCGATTGTGATGCGCTCACGAATCCATAGTCGCGTAGTGTCGACCCGTTCAACAACTGGCTCGAGCTCGCTCTCGTCATAGTCGAAGACGCGGCTGTACGCTGCATACACCTGATCCGACAAAGGCGGTCGCGATACGACAGACGCCGCAGTTGTCCGACTCGTTACGGGTGCGCGCATGCGCGCGGCTGTTAGGGAGTCATCCCTGGTAATAACGAGACGAATACCATTGCCGGGTGACCGATCATCAGGCGGTGCCGACACATCAGGCGTGCCGGCGATGTAATACGGATCAGTCCAGCTGCCACCGAGGATGATGAAATGGGAGCCAACAGCAGTGGCAGTCCACTCGCGAACGTTGCCCGTAAGATCGAACACTTCGACGTGACTCATCGCGCGGCTTTGTGTCACTGCGCGAGATCGACTGCCGTTAAAGTTGCTAGCCGGCAGTAGCCATGGGAAAAGCGAATTCGCCAGCGCCTGCTGCCAGTGATGCGCCGTCGGCAGCTCGCGCCCCGCGAATCGCGCATATGCTGCTGCCTCGTACCAGCTGACGCCCGACACGGGAAATTCACCTTCGCCAGTGGGATAATCTCCCGCCTCCCATGTGCTGGGTCCGGCGCGGCCCGTACGATCCACAAATCTCAGGATTGCCTGTGCCCATGGGATAGTATCGCGGCCTGCGATGATCGCAGGCCACAGCTCAGCGCATCGATAACCGCCGGCATCCAGAAAGCGCTTGAACTCGGCGTTAGTCACCTCGAACCGACCCATTAAAAAATCGTTAAAGCGGATTGAGTCGCGTTTATTCATCAACGTTCCGCCGGGCACGCGCACCATGTCGGAAGGCAGCTCACCTGGTTTATCCAGTCGATAAACCTCGGGGCCGACGAGCAGGTGGTCGGGATTCCCCGAGCTCAGCTCTTTCCAGTTGATGTGGGCTCCGCCAAGCGCGCGTATCACAGGGCGATATCCCTCGAGGTCGACGCGAATGCGCGAAAGTCCGTACGGGATACGGACTTGTTTCAACGGTGTGCGACCAAGCACTTCCCACCTGCTGGTATCAGTCGTGTACGATTGGCGAAAGACGGTTGCA
>DASUXX010000422.1:0-7857 GCA_036377755.1 Gemmatimonadaceae bacterium | reverse complement strand
ACAGGCTGAACTGCGGCCGCTGGCGGCTGGCTGCTCGCTGCTGGCTGAGAGATCAAACGCATTGCGAACGTTTTTTGTCGATGCCGTAACCACAATCGACAATTAGTTTTAGCAAACTTCAAAACCGCTAATAAAGATTTGAGCTCACTTCAGCAATTCATCCTGCTGGCTCCCGTCCTCCTTTTTTCGATGGTAGCGCACGAGTATGCCCACGGTTATGCCGCCCTGAAAAACGGCGACATGACAGCATACCAGCTGGGTCGGCTGACATGGAATCCGGCAAAGCATATCGATCCGTTCATGACGATTATCCTGCCGCTCCTGCTCTTCATAGCTCACGCGCCAGTGTTCGGCGGCGCAAAGCCGGTCCCGGTTAACCCGCGCAATTACCGGAATTTCAAGAAAGGCGACATTATAGTCTCGCTGGCTGGTGTCGTAACTAATCTCGTAATCGCGTTTCTTTGCGTGCCGCTGATAATGCTGGTTCACGCAATCGGGTCGCGGTCGGAAGCGCTGGCCGGCCCAGCATCGATCTTTCAGATAATGCTGATCCTCGGCATTCAGCTTAATGTCGCGCTCGCGGCGTTCAACCTGATTCCGCTGCCTCCCCTGGATGGTTCGCATGTCATGAAGTATCTGCTGCCTCCAGCCTGGAGCCTTAGCTACCAGCGCCTCGGCAGATATGGACTCATCGTGCTGTTCCTGTTGATCTCATTCGGAAGACCCCTGTTGATGGCGTGGTTCACTCCTGCATTTGCTCTGATCAACGCACTTACGCGAACCGTCTTCCCGTACATCATTCCGAGTCAATGGACGACATAGGAACGATCGCAGGTCGCGAAGGTGAAGTATTTGTCGTAGAGCTGACGCAGTTCTCAGGTCCGCTCGATCTTCTGCTTTCGCTGATTCGCGATGAGCAGATCGACATCCAGGACATTCCGGTCGCGCGAATTGCCGAGCAATTCCTTCAGCGAATTTCCACGCTCGCACTCGACGAAGCCGCGGATTATCTCGAGATGGCAGCGCGACTCGTTCGAATAAAAGCCCAGATGCTTCTGCCGCGCCGCGAAGGTGATGAAGCGTGGGAAGATCCGCGAGCCGAGCTCGTGCGCAGGCTTCTCGAGTATCAGCAGGTCCGCGAAGTTGTCGATGTGCTTGAGAAGCGCAGCGATGACCGTCGCAATCGTTTCGCGCGTGCATATCTGCCTCAGAACTTTTCGTCTCCTGCGCCCGCTGCAGCATCGTTGTCGCTTACTCTGCCAGAGCTGTTTGCCGCGGTCGATCGTGTTCTTCGCGTTGCCCGCAAGCCGACTGTCCATGACGTCGTTCCGCGCGCACTCGATGTCGACGGAGCAATCGCAACAGTGCGCGCAGTTCTGGCAATGCGCGCGCGTGCACGATGGTCCGATCTCATTCATTCCGGGGCGGAGCCGTGGCAGGTTCTTTCGACTCTTCTCGCACTGCTCGAGCTCGCCAAGCTCGGCGAGCTTCGCGTGGCGCAGCAACGACCTTTTGCATCTGTTGAGATAACAAGTGACTCCGCTAGCGAAGCTGCTTGAGGCGGCGCTCTTCTCGAGCGCTCATCCCGTCGCCCTCTCCGACCTCAAGGCGATGGTCACTGATGCCGAGACTACGGCAGAGGACGTTGTTGTCGCATTGAACGAGCTGCGGCACCACTATGACGACGATGGGCATGGCGTCGAGCTCATCGAAGTTGCAGGCGGGTGGCAGATCCTCACTCGTCCGGAATACACGGAGACAATCGAGAGAGCACAGCTCGCGGCGCGCCCGCAGCGATTGTCAGCAGCTGCGTTGGAGACGCTTGCGATTGTTGCATACCGGCAGCCGATTGGCCGCGCGGAAATCGAGGAAATCCGCGGTGTCGGCTGCGGCCAGATGCTCAAGTCTCTCCATGAGAGGGAGCTGATCGAAGTCACAGGGCGCGGCGAAGGAATGGGACGACCTCTTCTTTACGGCACTACCCCTGCATTCCTGGAACAGTTCGCATTGCGCCATTTAGGGGAGCTGCCTCGTGCCGATGAGCTTGCTGTCGCACTTCGTAATCCAGATTCGACAGATACTACACCACAGACCGACGCCGAGCTCGCACAAGCGTCAGCCTGATGAGTGAAGTGATGCGCATCCAGCGCGCGCTCGCACGAGCGGGCGTTGCATCGCGCCGGCGCGCCGAGGAGCTCGTTGCTGCGGGGCGCGTCAGGATCAACGGTGAACTGGCAACAACGGGACAATCAGTCGATACCGAGAAGGACGACATTACTGTCGACGGCAAGCGAGTCACTCAGCCAAGAGGTTTTCAGTGGCTCGTGCTCAACAAGCCGGCCGGTGTGCTCACCTCGCGGTCTGATCCTCGCGGTCGCAAGACGGTCTTCGATCTCATAACCGATGTGCCGGGTCTCACGTACGTGGGCCGGCTCGACTACATGACCGAAGGTGTTCTGCTCCTGACAACCGACGGGGATGCCGCGCACAAGCTTACACATCCCAGTCGCGAGGTTGAGCGAACCTATCGCGTAACAGTTCGTGGTGACGGTGCGGCCGCAGTGCGCGCTGCGCGACACGGTGTAGAGCTCGAGGACGGATGGATGCAGCCACTGGAAATTACGGCAACTAATGTCGCGCGCGGTGTATGGGACATCGATATCACGATCGCGGAGGGTCGCAATCGCGAGATCAGACGTTTCTGCGATGCGCTGAATCTCTCGGTGGAGCGACTTGTGCGTACTCGCTTCGGGCCGGTCTCGCTTGGCGTGTTGAAGTCAGGGCAGTCGCGGCCGCTTACAGGACGCGAGCGCGACATCATCCTCGCGATCACACAGTAGGAGCAGACAGCCGGCAGGATATAACAAGGAAAGGAGATCACGCACGTGGCAACTCAGGTTCCCGCTGCAGCCGATACCGGAATGATTCACGAGGTTGTCGATCAGGTAAGCCGGCGAATCGTCGGGCAGAATTACATGATCGAGCGGCTCGTGATCAGCATCCTTACCGGAGGACATGTACTTCTCGAGGGTGTCCCCGGACTTGCAAAGACCCTCGCAGTGAGGACGCTGGCGGAAACGATCAACACCACATTCCAGCGAATCCAGTTCACTCCCGATCTGCTGCCTGCCGACATTCTTGGAACGCAGATCTACGATCAGTCCAACGGTCAATTCAGTGTAAAGAAAGGGCCGATCTTCGCGAACATCATTCTCGCTGACGAGATCAACCGTGCGCCGGCGAAAGTTCAGGCCGCGCTGCTCGAGGCGATGCAGGAGAAGCAGGTAACAATCGGCGGACAGACATTCCGTCTCGATGAGCCCTTCCTTGTTCTCGCGACGCAGAATCCAATCGAGCAGGAGGGAACGTATCCGCTGCCTGAAGCGCAGGTCGATCGCTTCATGCTCAAGCTGCACGTCGGTTATCCGAGCCGCGAAGAAGAGAAAGAGATTCTGCGTCGCATGGCAGGCGGACACGCGATCGCGGTGAGACATGTTGCAAACCCGGCGACCATAATGGCTGCACGCCAGCGCATCGCTGATCTCTACATGGACGAGCGCATCGTCGACTACATCGTGTCGATCGTGCATGCAACGCGTTTTCCTGGTGAAGCAGGATTGCAGGACATCGTTCCACTCATCGAGTTCGGTGCAAGTCCGCGTGCGACTCTGTCACTCGCGCAGGCTGCGCGCGCGCATGCATTTCTGCGGGAGCGCGCCTTCGTCACTCCTGACGATGTGAAGGCGATTGCCCCCGATGTCCTGCGTCATCGCGTTCTCACGACTTATGAAGCTGAGGCAGAAGAAGTCACGAGCGACGCGATAGTATCCCGCATCCTGGCGGCTGTTCCGGCGCCATGATCTTTCGTCGCGCACCAGGCGGCAGGCGCCGCGGGGGCGTAAATCCTGTTTCGCGGCGCAGCGAGGATGAGCGAGAAAGTCGCTGGTCGCTCCTTCGCCGCAAGCGCAACGCGCGCGAGCGTCCAGCTCCGCAGGTTCGTGTCGCGACAGGAGAAGCTGTTCGCAAAGGCGTCCCTCCGGAAATTCTGCGTCAGGTAAAGCTCATCGAGCTGCGCACTCGCGGGCTGGTGAACTCACTCTTCACCGGCGAATACCGCAGCGTATTCAAAGGTCAGGGGATGGAGTTCTCCGAAGTGCGCGAGTATCAGCCAGGTGACGAAGTGCGCACGATCGACTGGAACGTGACTGCGCGCATGCGGCGTCCCTTTGTGAAGCGGTACATCGAGGAGCGTGAGCTCACGGTGATGCTTGCTGTGGACCTCTCCGGTTCGGAGAGATTCGGAACGGTTAGAAGGTTCAAGAGTGAGCTTGCGACTGAGCTCGCTGCGGTCCTTGCAATGTCTGCCGTGCGCAACAATGATCGCGTTGGAGTCGTCCTCTTCACCGACAGAATCGAGTACGTGCTGCCGCCACGCAAAGGCAGAAAGCACGTGCTTCGAATTCTGCGCGACATTCTGACGTTCGAGCCTGTTGGAAAGGGAACTGACATCGCCGGCGTCGCGGGTTATCTCGCGCGCACTCTCTCACAGAAGACGATCATCTTTCTCGTCTCAGACTTCGACGCGCCGAATGTCGAGCGGCCCCTCAAGATTCTCGCCCAGCGTCACGATGTTGTTGCGGTAACTGTCGAAGACCCAAGCGAGCGCGAGCTACCCGATGTTGGGCTTGCGCGCTTTGTCGATCCTGAAACGGGACAGACATTCGAGATCGACACGAGTTCCCGAAGAGTGCGAGAGGGATTTGCAAAGCAGGTCACTGAAGAACGAGAGGCCCGCAAGCATCTCCTGAGGCGGCTTGCCATTGATGAAGTCCCCGTGCGCACCGACGGCAATTACATCGAGCCGCTGCTGAAGTTCTTCCGTTCTCGCGAGACGCAGGTAGCGCGACGATGATTGCGGGATTTGCCCTCTTTCTTCTGCTACAGGCGCCACCTGCAAGCGCGCCTTCGACAGGTATACCAGTTCAGCTCGCAGTCTCGGTTACGGCTGACACTGTAACGGTCGGGCAGCGATTCAATCTCATTCTGCGAGTGAGAGCGCCCGAAGGATCGACAATAGAATTTCCGACGACTGTCGACTCTGCATCGTCGAGCTCGATCACGGGCATGGAGCTGATTGGCAAGCCGGCGATCCTGACTTTACCCGGAACCGGCGCAAACATGATGAGTGCTGCGTATCGGCTCTCGATGTGGGACGTCGGCGAGCAGCGTATCGCACTGCCTGATATCGCCGTGAAGTACAATGGTCAGACAGGCTACGTAAGCCTCGCTGACCGGCATGTGTTCGTGCGAAGTGTGCTGCCCGAAGATTCTGCGCAGCGAGTTCCCAAGCCTGCGCGACCAGCTATTGAATCCGTTCCATTCAATTGGCTTCCGTGGGTCACTGCACTCGCTACGGTGCTCGCAGCCCTCGGGCTGTGGCGCCTCTGGATCTGGTACAGACGGAGACGCAGCGCGCCGCTCGATCCCTATGCAGCCGCGCAGCGCGAATTTGCCCGGATCGAAGCGATGAACCTGGTCGCTGCCGGAGAGGGCGACAGATACGCTGCGATGATGAGCGATGTGATGCGCGCATATCTGGCGCGTCGAGTTCCGGAAATCGAGCGATCGCATACTTCGTCCGAGTTGATCGCAGCGAGCGGTCGCATTCACAGTGTCGCTTCAGGACTTGGTGAGCTCTTGTGGAAAACCGATCTCATCAAGTTCGCCCACGCCACCGTTGCGCCGGATGAAGCCACGCAGCTCGGCAGATCTTCGCGCGATATCGTCGAAAGCGTCGAGAATCACCTGACAGCCGAAGAAGAGCGCGCGTCCGAGGCAAAGGCAGCGTGACTTTCCCATCGATACTGGGTTTCCAGAATGCGGAGGCGCTGCTGCTCCTTCTCGTGCTGCCGGTATGGTGGCTCTGGAGAAGGCGACGATCAGAAGATGCGATTGTTTTCTCGCGAACCGGTGTTCTTGCCCGCGGCCCAAAGGCCGGGCGCGGAATCGCGCGCCTGATCTTCATCCTTCGCAACGTTGCGATTGCAGGCGTTATCGTCGCTCTCGCTCGCCCTCGCAGTGGTGCTCACGTCGAGAACATCTCGAGCTCCGGCATCAACATCGTTCTTTCGCTCGATTTATCGAGCTCGATGCTCGCGCAGGATTTTCAGCCGAACAATCGACTCGAAGTCGCGAAGGCGCGCGCAAAGGAATTCGTTCGCTCACGTGAGTCGGATCGAATCGGAATCGTTGCATTCGCGGGTGAAGCGCTGACACAGGTTCCCTTAACGACAGATCAGCCTGTGATTCTGCAGTCGATCGACAACCTCCAGGCCGGACAGCTCGAAGATGGCACCGCACTCGGACTCGGCATCGCGACAGCGGCAAACCGCCTGCGCGATGCACCTGGGAAATCCCGCGTGATGATTGTCGTGACAGACGGTGTCAACAATCGCGGTGACATCGATCCACTGTCTGCAGCAAAGGCAGCAGCAGTGTACGGTATCAAGATCTACGGCATTGGTGTCGGAACCGAAGGTGTCGCGCCAGTTCCTGTTGGTCGCGATGTATTCGGACTGCGGTTCGAGAATCAGCCTGTGAAGATCGATGAAGCGCTGTTGCGGCAGATTGCGGCACTTACGGGCGGGCGATACTTCCGCGCGCGCGACGGTGCAGCGCTTCGCCAGATCTATGCGCAGATCGATCGTCTCGAGCGCGCACCAGTCGAAAGCCGGACGCGCGTCTCATACACGGAGCTTTATCAGATCGCGCTGGGAATTGCGATCGCTGCGCTTCTTACGGAGCTCGCGCTCACCGCGTGGAGGGCGCCGCTCCCATGATCGATTTCCGATACGTCGCGTGGCCGTGGGCGTTGTCACTCGCTCTCATCCTGCCGGTTGCAGTCGCGTGGATGGTAAAAAAAGCGCGTGCGGTTCGTGCGCGTCGTCTCGCTCATCTCGGAACACCGGTAATGATCGCGCGCCTCGCGCCGCAAGCAGGTACGAGAGTCGGCGGACAGATGGCGCGGCTGACACTTGCAGCATTGTTCTTCGGAATTGCATTCGCTGGCCCGCGCTGGGGAATCGAGCGCACGATAGTGAAGCAGCCGGGAATCGACGTAGTTCTTGCTCTCGACGCTTCGGCGTCGATGCTCGCGCGCGACGAATCACCGGATAGACTTACGAGCATGAAGCGGGTTGTAGATCGCTTGAGAGACCTTTCGCCGAATGATCGGTTTGCACTCGTTGCGTTTGCAGGCAGAAGCTACGTGCTCAGCCCTGCGACGATCGATCAGGGCGCGCTCAATCTTTTCATCGACAATCTCGATCCGGATATCGTCGGCCAGACGGGAAGCTCTCCGTCTTCCGCATTGCGACAAGCGAATAATCTCCTCGCTTTGTCGAAATCGGAGGCGGAGCGTGCGATAGTTCTCATGAGTGACGGCGAAGGATTCGAGGATGCGGAAGCTGTCATCGCTGAGGCACAGCGGGCGGCACAGGCCGGGACTTCAGTAATTACCGTAGGATTCGGAACTGATGCAGGCGCGACGATTCCAGTCCGCGAGCGCGGCGTAGAGACGCAGAAGAAAGATCCCGCAGGCTCAATCGTGATCACGCGATACAGCCCTGACCTGCTTAAAGCTGCAGCCGAAGCAGGGCGAGGCGTGTTCATTCCTCCGACTGATCCCGATCGCGCAGCTTCAGTACGCCAGGTGCTCGCACGGCTTAGAACCGAGCAGCGCTCGCTCATGCGCGGGACCAACCTTGCGAATCGATTCCAGCTTTTTCTCATTCCAGGATTGCTGCTGCTCATCCTCGATACCTTCCTCGCCACCCGCCGCGGCCGGCGTCGCGGCCT
>DASUXX010000421.1:0-8121 GCA_036377755.1 Gemmatimonadaceae bacterium | reverse complement strand
GCCGTAAGAAGTAGAGTCGCAAGCACCATGACTCCCGCAAATACGAACGGAATTCCCTGCCCGAATAGATCCATTCCGTAACCCGCAATCAGCGGGAATGCGACGCGCGACACTCCACCGAACGTGTGCTGCACTCCCATGTATAATCCGCGCTGTTTTCCCGGAACCACTCGCGAGAGCATCGCGGTCACGCATGGGAAGGTGAACGCGGTTCCCATCGGCATCAGAGTCAGCGATATCAGCATTGTTGGATACGACCGGATCGCAGCGACCATTGCGAGACCGATTGCTAGAAGAACAAGACCCGTTCTCGCAACGCGTGCTTCTCCCCACCGCTCGATCACGCGACTGAGAATTCCCGTGCGCACGATCACTCCCATTCCGCCGAGATACACGATGAAGTATCCGACGTTCTCCGTGGTTGCTCCGAGTCGTTCGGCAAGGATGAGTGGAAGGAGTGGAGTAGTTCCATAGAAAGCGCCGATCGCGACCGTGTAGATCCAGATCAGGCGCGATGCGGGAAGGTCAGGACGCGCAATTACATCGCGAATTGCGCTCGTGCTTTTCGGCGCAGGGGAATGCATCGCTTCGAATTGCGCTGTATCAGTGCGTGACTCTCGCAGATATCTCCACGCGAATGCGCTGACGAGAACGCAAAGTATTGCTGACCCCAGGCCTGGCGCACTGTAACCGCCGATGCGGACGAGAATCGATCCAATAGCGGGACCGACAACTGCGCCGAGACTCGTCACGGCTGAGAGCCAGCCGAGTGCTTTAGCGCGATCCTTCTCGACACTGATGTCCGCGACGTAAGCCTGCACGACTCCGATCGTTCCGCCGCCGAGTCCCTGAATCAGCCGCGAGACAAGGAGCAGCCATATCGATCCTGCAAAGGCGAAGATGACGTATGCAACTGCGGAAACGAGCAGACCGAACAGAATCGCCGGACGCCGGCCATATCGATCGGACATCCGTCCCCACGCGGGTGCGCTCACGAGCTGCGCAACTGAAAAAGCGGCAACCAGAATGCCGACAGTCCCTGCGGTTGCACCGAGCCGGGTAGCGTAGAGTGCAAGGAGTGGATAGACAATTATAAGGCCCAGCATGTCCACGAAAGCCGTGACAAGGAGGACCGTGAGCTTGCCTCGCACTAGCTGCTCCCTGTTGGGGGTTTGAACCTGCCCGGGCCGAATGGAACGCAATCTGCCCCCAGTGTATCAGTCGCGGTAAGAGGAGACGACAATGAGAGCATTGAGAACGGCTGTGCTTGCAGTGGCTTCCCTGGTGATCGGAGCGTGCGCATCAAGTGGAACAAATGCCGCCGCTGGTCAGCGCTCGCCCGCCGTGATCGTAGTCGACAACGAAGGACTTCTCGACATGACGATCTATGTCCTGCGTGGCTCACAACGCGTAAGAATCGGCACTGCGACGGGACTTTCACGTACGCGCATGACGATCCCGGTGAGCCTCACCAACGGTGTCACTTCGCTGCGGTTTGTTGCCGATCCAATCGGCGGCACGCGCAATTCCGTTTCGGAAGAAATCACCATCAGCGAGGGCGAGGAGCTCGGGCTCAGGATTCCGCCTGGATAGCGCAAGCGCTAATCGGCCAGCAGCGAACGGCTGATTGCCCTAATTGACGTAAGCCCGCACAGGGCGAGCTCGAGGTCGATCTCGCCCATCATGTTCCTGAGCAGGTGACGAACTCCCTGCTCGCCATGACCCGCCATCGCATACGCGTACGGACGCCCGACCATTGCGGCTTTGGCCCCAAGCGCAACCGCCTTGATGACATCAGCGCCGTGTCGCACGCCGCTGTCGACAATCACGCTCGCCTTCCCGTCTACTGCCTCGACAATCGATGGCAGCGCATCGAGGGTCCCGATCTCCCCGTCGAGCTGACGTCCGCCGTGATTCGACACGACGATGCCGTCGATTCCATAATCCATCGCCTTGCGCGCGTCATCCGGGTGCATGACACCCTTCAACAACAAGGGCAGCCCGGTTTGTGAGCGCAGCCATTCGACGTCGCTCCATCCAAACGAAGGATTGGTGAAGACGCCGAGGAACTGCATTATCGCGGCGCGGGGATCTTCCTCCGGCGGCTTTGCGAGACTCGCGCGAAACACTGGATCACTCAGATAGTTGATGATTCCCTTCCCTTCGAGGAACGGGAGATATCCCAATCGAAGATCCTGTTCGCGCCAGCCGAGTACCGCTGTATCGAGCGTTACCATGATTGCGGAAAATCCTGCGGCTTCGACGCGGCGCACCATGCTCGATGCAATCTCCCTGCTGCGCGCGGGATAAAGCTGGAACCAGCGCGGAGCATCTCCCATGATCTGCGCAATTTCTTCGATCGTCACGGAAGACACTGTGCTGAGCGTAAAGGGAATCCCGGCCGCGGCAGCTGCACGCGCCGGCGCGCGCTCGCCCTCAGCGTGCATGATTCCCTGCACTCCGATCGGGGCGAGCAGAAACGGTGCCGACATTTTCGTACCGAGAACTTCAGTCGAGATGTCGCGAACGCTCACATCGTTGAGGACGCGATGGCGCAGCCTCACGCGCTCGAACGCTTCACGATTCGCGCGCATCGTGCTGCCGCCGCCTGCGGCGCCAGCGATGTACCAGTATGCCGTCTCAGGTAATGCGGCCTGCGCCTGCGCTTCCCAGTCTTCGAATGAGAAAGGAAGCTCGATACGCTTTCCCATCACGGCCGAGCTGTAGACTTCGAGCTGAACGTCCTGTCCGATGTTTGTCATGGCCGGTAAGATGCGGTTTGGCCGAGCATGCCCGAAAGAGTGAGCCGTCTCGCAAAGAAGGCGTTCGACATTCATACTGTCGTCCGGCGCATCAGGAAAGAGGTCGAGCAGTATGCCGATGCTGCGATGTTCGACCTCAGGTCACATGGATATTCCAGTGTGTTTCAGCAGCTCGTTGCGTGCATCATCTCGATCCGCACGCTCGATGAGGTGAGTCTTCCCGTTTCGATTGACTTGCTGAAGCGGGCGCCCACGGCAGAGAAAATGGCCGCGTTAAGTGAAAAGCAGATCGACTCGATAATCTCGCGCAGCACGTTTCACGAGCAGAAGGCGCGCAACATTCGCGAGATTGCGCGGCGTGCTGTCAAAGAGTTCGGTGGCGACGTTCCTGCTGACTTCGATGTGCTGACATCATTTCGAGGAGTCGGACCCAAGTGCGCCAATCTTGCGCTCGGAATCGCTGCGAATCAGGAGCGCATCAGCGTCGATGTTCATGTCGCCCGTGTCACAGCGCGCTGGGGATATGTTGAACCTGGATCACCCGACCGCGTTCGTGAGCAGCTCGAGGAGATGCTCCCGAAGAAATACTGGATCGAGATCAACCGGCTGCTCGTTCCATTCGGCAAACACGTCTGCACCGGCCGGCTTCCCCGCTGTTCTACTTGTCCAGTTCTGGTGTATTGCCGTCAAGTCGGTGTGGTTGCTCACCGCTAGGTAACTACGGGCGTCCGGTGGTCGGCGGCCGGTCTCGGGCGTCGGACGCCGGCTACCGGCGGTCTGCAATCGGCAAAACAGAACTGCGCATGACGCGTCCGACCTCTGTTGTGTTTTTCCGCTTTGCCGATTGCCGGTAGCAGGTTGCCGGCCGCCCATGCCCGAGACCGGCGCCGGCGACCGGCAGCGCGCAGTTAAGGGGTTCAGCCGCGCCTGCGAGAGAATCTCAGCCCGCTCCAGAAATCATCGATAGCGCAGACTTTAGTATCGACAACTCCATGATCGAGCCCGAAATCTCGAATGAGATTCTCGTCGAGATCGGTATCAGTCTTCGCGGCCTTCTTCGGCCACGCAATCCACAGCATCCCGCTGTCAGCGGGCATCATCTTCAGCGCTTTCACGAACTCGGTCTTCATTTTTGAAAACTTCGTCGCGAACAAGACAATGACATCGGCTTCAGCGGCAGCTCGCATTGATACTTTCACGCCGGGCGCCAATGGACCAAGCACATCGCGCTGAAATCCGTCCGGCGCACCGAGCAAGGCAACGCGGCTTCCTTCCTTGATCCCGAGTTTCTTCGGAAGCGGAGTGCCGGAATAGCCCGCAGTCATTTTATCTGCGAAAGGTGATGCTTCATGTGCCCAAGATAGTCCCTGATGAAATACTCGAGTGTCACCGGCTTGTCCCGCGGCACGGTATTCCACGCGATCTCATCGAGATTATGCGTACTCCTCGGCAACGACAGCCGATCCTGAGCAATGCCTTCTATCACCCACGCGATGTGCGTGTTGTACGCGCGCCACAATGACACGAGCTCCATCCACGCGCGCTCGTTGTATCGCTGCGATTTGACCCAGGCATCCTGGTCGTATCGCGGAAACACCATCTCGTCGTTGAGCTGCGCGCGAACAAATCTCGCGTGGTTGTTCGACGCAGAATCGATCAGATGTCCGACGACTTCCTTCGGCGACCATTTGCCGGCAAAGGGCGGCTGTGACGCCTTCTCATCCGTGATCGCCATGAGCCTGATCGATTCAGCGGCGAGTGTTGCGCGGAAGTCGTCGAGAAAATCCTTCACGGTCCAAGGCGGAGGTACTTCACCTCGTAACGCTCGATCGAATCCTGCACTACCTGCATCGCGATCTCGCTCTTCTCCCACCCGACGATCTCGACGCGGCGACCTTCGAGATCCTTGTAGATGTGGAAGAAATGTTCGACTTCCTTGAGGTAGTGCTGCGAGATGTCCGCGATGTCGAATATCTCGTGATAAAACGGATCGTTCGCAGGCACTGCGACGATCTTGTCATCAGGCTCACCGCGATCGAGCAGCTTCAGCACTCCGATGGGACGCGAGTCTATCTGGCATCCCGGAAACGTCGGCTCGTTGATCATGACGATGATGTCGAGCGGATCGTTATCCTCGTGGAGAGTGCGCGGAATGAATCCGTAATCTCCAGGGTAGTGCACTGCGGAAAACAACACGCGATCGAGACGGAACTGTCCTGTTGCCTTGTCGAGCTCGTACTTGTTGCGGCTTCCTCTCGGAATCTCTACTACCGCTGTAACTATCTCAGGCGGATGAGCACCGACGGGAAAGTCGTGCCATGGGTTCACGATGCAATCCTCTGCATCGTTCCCTTATAGGACATCGGCTCTTCGTCGATTCCGAAATTCGTTCGCGCGAGGTCGTCGATGCGCGTCATCTGCTCGTCCGTCAGATCCTCGAGATCACTGGCTGCCGCAAACTCGGCGAGCTGGTCATAGTCGTAGATATTTGGAAGCGCTGTCACAACGCGTGGCTCAGCGAGCAGCCACTTGAGGGCTGCCTGTCCAAGCGTCATCCGCTCTTTCAGGAACTCCAGCGTCTCGACTTTTTTGACTCCGTTGACGAGCCACGAGCGCGGACGATGCCGGCGGTGATCATTCTCCGGAAACACTGTGTTCTCGGTGTATTTGCCCTCGAGCATTCCCGATGCGTGCGTCACACGAATGTTGAAGACGCAGTCGGGTGCATGCTCGCGCGCAGCAGCGAGCATCGATGATCCGGGTTCCTGCTCCAGGATGTTCCAGATCATCTGGATCGTGCCGACGTCATTCTCGCGCTCGCAAAGCTCGATCGCTTCGTAAAGCCATCCGATAGCAGGCCCGAACGCTGCGCCCCACACGCGGATCTTTCCTTCGCGCTTCAAATCGCGAAGCGTCTGCCAGATCTCCGGCGTGCGGACGTGCTCCATTTTGATATTGTGCAGCTGAAGCACGTCGATGTAATCAGTCTCGAGACGCTCGAGTGATTTCTCGACAGCAAAGCGCATGTATGCTTCGTCGAAGCGCTGCGGCAGCTCACTCTGACCGCGGCGCGCTCTCGCCGCGCTTTCGTCGTAGATGTCGTAACCGACCTTGGTCCCGTACACGACTTCGGATCGACGGCCGGAAAAAGCGGCTGCAAGCTGGCGCTCGCCGCGGCCATTGCCGTAGGTGTCGGCTGCATCGAAAAAGGTGATGCCATGCTCGTCATGTGCGCGCCGCATCATTTCGATCGCTTCTTCGTCGGATTTTTCTCCCCACCATCCCGTGGATATCGTCCACGTTCCGAATCCGATTTCGCTGACGCTGACCCCGGATCCGGGAAACTCCCTGAACTTCATCGCATTTTCTCCTTTGATCGTCGAAAGATACAAAGGCAGGCGGTCGAACGAAGAGTAAACGCGTGGGTTCAGCCCGGGATGCAGAGCTCCTGCGTTCCGGACCAGGATTCACCTGGCGGAAGCACGATTGGCTCAGCAGCAATTGCTGCTTCGATGCAGATGAATTTCAGGTATTCGTGCGGGTGCAGGTCTGCAATACCACGCGTCACTTCAGTCCACGGATTCCACACAACCACGTCGCGAAATCCGTTTTCCGAGATGTCGACCCGGGTGTCTGCATCGGTGAGCACGAGGCGCCATGGAGCGCCCGGATAGATCCTGTCAGTTTCCCCGGAGATGCGAAGCGCCTGCTCTTCATCCTTCACGAGCAACCGCCCGCGAGTCTTGTCGATGTACCGGCTGCCATATAATCCGATGACGCTGGCGTGGCTGAGATCGCTAACGGCCAGATATGTGTGGAGCGCTGCGGTGAACGGCATGTCCGCATTGCCGGTGTTGCTGATGCCCAGCCTCATCTCGATGGAGGTTTCATAGAGAGAGACATCGAGAGTCGCTTCGTAAGGGAAATCCCATAGCGATCGGGTTTCCTGCGTATCGGACGTTCGAAGCCGCACCGTCTGGCCCAAAGGGTCGGTTGATTCATCGACATCCCAGACAGTGTTGCGAAGCCAGCCGTGTTTCGGCAGTGGCCCACTGTCAGCGAACTGCGGAAACACCACCGGCACTCCGCCACGGATCGCTTTGCCGTCTTCAAAATTTGCCGCGCTGCTCAGGAAAATCCGCTCACCCGCAGGTGGACAATTCCACGATGTGAGCTGAGCTCCGTTGAGATAGATCTCGGCACTCGAGCCGGCCCGATGGGTGATGATGATCTTCGGGAGATTTTTTTCTCCCGCAGTGATGGACCACGCCATTTTTGAGAAGCTCCGTTACTGCGCGGGGCCAGAAGGTATGAACTTCTGAACGCGATAGGTGATCTCATCGTCCGCGGTGCGCTCCACCGGGTCGATATTGATCTCTTTCGGATAGTGATATGTGTCGTCTGCGGATGTCCGGGATGAGTCGACAGCGCGCGTCACTTCCCCGACACTCATTCGCGCGGATCCGGCTGGCCGCGTCTCCTCGTCATTGCCACTCCCCAGGTTCTGCTGAAGTGGCCTGAGCGGCAACGGTTGTGCCGCTAGATATTTGCCCGCAAAAATGTCGCTGCGTCGACTGCGAAATACGTAAGAATGAAATCCGCACCGGCCCGGCGGATTCCAAGAAGCGACTCCATCATCGCACGCTCACGGTCGATCCACCCGCGCTCCGCTGCTGCGCAAATCATCGAGAATTCGCCGCTCACCTGGTACGCCGCGACGGGATATCCGGTGCTCTCCTTTACGCGTGTGATTACATCGAGATATGGTCCTGCGGGTTTTACCATGACTGCATCAGCGCCTTCTTCGATATCTGCTGCGACTTCACGCAATGCTTCATCGGCATTGGCGGTGTCCATCTGATACCCTTTTCTGTCTCCGCTTTGCGGCGTTGACTCCGCTGCTTCTCGAAAGGGACCGTAGTAAGCCGACGCGAATTTTGCTGCGTAGCTGAGGATTGGAGTCGACTCGAACCCGTTCTTGTCCAGTGCGTTTCGAATTGCGCCGACGCGTCCATCCATCATGTCGCTTGGCGCAATGAGATCAGATCCAGCTTCCGAATGTGAAACGGCTGCCCGTGAAAGAAGATCGAGCGTCCTGTCGTTCACGACTTCGCCGTTCTCGAGGATTCCGCAGTGGCCATGGCTCGTGTATTCGCACATGCACACGTCGGTGATAATCACGAGACCAGGGAACTCTCTTTTCAGCGCGCGAACCGATTTCTGAACGGCGCCATCCTCTGCCCACGCTTCACTGCCGGTTTCATCCTTTTTATCAGGAATCCCGAAGAGAATAAGCCCGCCGATCCCTGCTTCGGCAGCACGCGACGCATCGCGAAGCATTTCATCCGGTGAGGTTTGC
>DASUXX010000420.1:0-6189 GCA_036377755.1 Gemmatimonadaceae bacterium | reverse complement strand
CGGACGAATCATCTCCGTCGATCTCGACTCGGTACGATTTCCCAACGGAACAGTCGGTGATCTGGAAATGGTGCGGCATCCTGGAGCCAGTGCGGTCGTGCCATTTCTCGATCCGATTGACCAGGGTGACCCCCGCATTGTCCTGATACGACAGTATCGGTATGCGGCTGAGGGATTCGTGTTCGAGATCCCCGCGGGCCGGCTCGATCAGGGGGAATCACCAGAAACGTGCGCACGCCGCGAACTAAAGGAAGAAACCGGGTATTCAGCGAACGAGCTGATCAGGCTGACAACTTTTTATACAACACCCGGATTTACGGATGAGCGCATTCACCTCTTCGCGGCGACCGGGCTTGAAGCTGGTGAGTCGCAAACCGAAGCCGATGAGATTCTGGATCTCGTGACCCTCCCTCTATCCAAGGCCCTCGAAATGATAGCGCGCGGGGAGCTGGTAGATGGGAAGAGCATCGTTGGGCTCATGTTCGCCGCATCTTTTGCCCGGAACGGGTAAACCCCACCAATCCAAAAAGCATCAAATACTGTAGAACCATTTATATGAGTGTCCCAAACGGTGGACACACGATGGTTCATAACTGGACAGCTGGCTACACTAGCATAAGCTAAGTCGTTGTACACCAATAGTTTAGGTCGTGTTCCAAGATAGGCACATGGCGTGCAACTGTACCCGGTACAGAGAATCTCAACAAGGAGGTACGAGATAGTTCCTTCCTGGTCAGATTCAACTCTTTGGGGGTAGTATCATGGCAATAATCGCTCGTAAGCAGGCAGTACAGCAGGGAGCGAACGTTCGGGACCAGCTTCGCGCCATGGACGATTCAGGCGTTGTGACGGCATTCCTGAACGGAGAGGAAAGAGCGTTTTCAGAGCTGGTCGAGCGGTATCAGACACGGCTCCTGAACTTCATATATCGGACGATTGGTGACAGGGAAAAGGCCGAGGATCTGGTGCAGGAAGTGTTCATCAGGGTGTATCGGCACCTGCACAGATTCGATCGCTCGAAGAAGTTCTCGACGTGGGCTTACACGATCGCATCGAACCTCGCCAAGAACGAGCTTCGCAACCGCTCGCGCAACCCGCTGGTGTTGTTCCAGACGGTGCAGAAGAACTGGCAGGACGACGACCGGCCTCTTCAGTTCGAAGATTCGACATCACGTCCCGATGACATGTATCGGAAGCGTCATCTAAGGGAGATTGTCGAGGAGTCAGTAGCGAAGCTGCCGGAGCATCACAGAAATGTTTTCATCCTTCGTGAACTCGAGGGAAAATCATATGAAGAGATTGCAGAGATCACCGACTGTAATCTCGGGACTGTGAAGTCGAGGCTGAACAGAGCGCGCAATTCTTTCGCGGAGATCGTTGCGCCTTACATGGAGTAAGTGACAGCTTAGGGGTTCGGAACCAGTGCCGGATACACGGGTACTGGTAACGAACCCCTCAAAGCTTAAAGAATGGACTGCCGGGAATTCTGCGATAACCATCTTGCGTTCGTCGATGACACCCTCGCCGGTGTCGAGCTCGTTCGCATGCAGCTGCATCTCACCGAATGTGACGTCTGTGCGCAGCACGATGCGACGATCAGGCGATCACTGATGCTTTTCCGGAATCTTCCGCGAATAGAGCCGTCAGCAGATTTTTCAAAGCGGCTCGAGATCAAGCTTCACGAAGTGAAGATGGCAGATGCAGCAGCGAATCATCGAAGCAGTCTCCGTTTCAGGGCAGGTGTCGCAGTCGCAAGTGCAGTGATGCTGGCATACATAGGGGTTTCTCTCCGCCACGTCGACACCCCGCAGGACCTGGTTCTCCCACCCGTAGTAGCCACAGCGACAACTTCAGAAGTACCGACAAGCGGCCCCGCTCCCGAGATGATTGCGGCCGTACCGGCAGGAATTCCGATCTGGACTGCTGCATTGTTCGCGGAACAAACGCCGGCTCACTTTGCTTCCATACAGCTAGTCTCCGCTGCTCGCTAACACGAGCCGACAAATTCCAGCGGACCTTTATATTTGCAACCGTGTCCGCTAACACCGCTCTCAAGACCCTTCGTGATGCCCTCAAGCGGCCCACGTTCGACGGTGCCTACTACATCTGCGGCGAAGATGATTTTCAGAAAGACGATGCGGTAAGACAGCTCGTCGAAGCTGCGGTAGAACCAGCGATGCGCGATTTCAACATGGAGGTTCTGCGCGCGCAGGAAACTGACGCAAAGACACTCGACGCGGCGTTGTCGGCGCTGCCGATGATGGCAGACCGGCGAATTGTTGTCATTCGCGATGTGAGCGCTCTCAAAAAAGACTCGCGAAAAGTTCTCGACAAATATCTTGCGAAGACTTCTCCTGACGTGCTGGTGCTGCTGATCGAGGCATCAGGTGGAAAAGCAGACAAGGATCTGCTCAAGTCCACGACGCCGCTCGAATGGCAATATCTCACTGCTGACAGAATTCCGCGGTGGATCACTCACTACGCATCCACTCATTTCAATACAAAGATCTCGGCTGAAGCTGCCGAGCTTCTTCAAACAGCAGTCGGTACGGATTTGAATCAGCTCGTATCGGAGCTCGACAAGCTTGCAAGTTTTGCTAATGGACGGGAGATCGAGGAGAGCGATGTCTCACATGTCGTCGGTGTCCGGCGCGGTGAGACAATGGCTGATTTTCTCGATGCTGTTGCAGTGCGCAATGTTTCCAGGTCGCTGGAGCTCGTGCCTCTCATATTGAGCCAGCCGAAAACGTCAGCGGTTCAGCTTGTGATGGCACTCACTACCCAGACGCTTGCGCTTGCATGGGGAAAGGCACGCCTGAAAGAGGGGCTTTCACAAAGCCGGCTTCAGAGCGAATACTTCGGATTGCTGAAGACGAGTGGATCCACATTCACAGGTCGTCCATGGGGCTCTGCTGCACAGGCGTGGGCATCTTCAGCGGACAGATGGAGCCTGTCTCAGCTGGATCACGCGCTGGCTGCGCTGCTGGAGGCGGACAAGGCCCTTAAGGAAACGCGAATGTCATCGGAAGAACAGATAATGTCGACTCTCGTTCTTTCGATGTGTGTCGAGGAAGAAAGAATTGCAGCATAACGTTGTGGGGATCAGGATGATGTGGAAGAAGATCGCAGTCGCAATGCTCGTGATTTCTCCAGCTGCGCTGCACGCGCAGGGGAATGTTCCGGTAAACCCGGCCTACAGGCGTGCGCAGACACTCGTAAATGACGGCAACGCTGCGCAGGGACGAGCAGTTGTCGATTCGATGATTGCCGCTGCAGCACCAGGCTCGAACGATTACGCTGAGGGCATTTACTGGAGAGCGGTACTGGCGGCAACAGCGGCCGAAGCTGAAGCGGACTACAAGCGGATCATCGTCGAGTTTCCAAATTCGCTGCGCATCGAGGATGCATTGATTCGACTTGCCCAGATGGAAGTTGCGCGTGCGAACTACGACGCTGCATTGAGGCATCTAAATCAGCTCGCGACAGAACATCCGGAAAGCCCCGCACGCGCGCGTGCGAGTTACTGGAGTGCGCGGGCACTGTTCGACAAGAACGACATACAAGGTGGATGCGCTGCTGTAGCAGACGCACTCACACGCACAGGCGAGAGCGATACAGAGCTGCGCAATCAGATCAACTATCTCAATCAACGATGTGCTGGTGTCTCGCTGACGCCTGCGCCGATTGCACCTCAACCAGCTGCGGCTCCGCCGGTAACGATTCCTGCAGACAGCACGCGAGTGATGCAGGTGCCAGCGGATCGCACAACCCCGCCTCTTGTTACAACGGTGCCTGCACCTGCTTCGGTATCACCACCGGCTGCACCTCCTTCGTCACCAGTGATGGAGAAGCCCGCGCCGCAGCCTGCACCGGTGATCAAGCCTGCAGATGAAAAGCCTGCATCGACACCCAGTGAACGTGTGTGGTCCGTTCAGGTCGCTGCGTACAATGTGAAGTCGCAAGCCGACGCGGCAGTGGCGAAGCTCAAGAAGAGCGGGTATGAAGCGCGGGTGGACGGAACGAGTGCACCATTCCGCGTGAGAATCGGCAAGTACGCTTCATCAGCGCAGGCGGGCGCAGTTCAGCGCTCGCTCAAAGCAAAAAAAATCGACGGATTCGTGGTGCAGGCTGACATCCGGTGAGTCGCGCGGCATCAACCCCACTGATGCAGCAGTACAGGGAAATAAAGGATCGCCATCAAAACGCGATCCTGTTTTTCCGTATGGGCGACTTCTACGAGATGTTTTATGAAGACGCCGAAGTAGCATCGCGAGCACTCGGGCTGACGCTCACTTCACGCAACAATGGCGGCGCCACTGAGGTTCCTCTCGCCGGCGTTCCGGTAAAAGCAGCAAGCGATTATCTGCGGAAGCTCGTTCAGCAGGGATTTCGTGTTGCGATCTGTGAGCAGACTGAAGATCCGCGTCAGGCCAAGGGAATCGTTCGTCGCGAAGTTATCGAGACTATCACTCCAGGGGCGGCGTTCGCGGACGATCTCCTCGACGGAGCGCGAAACAATTTCCTTTGTGCAGCAGACATCGACGGAGACCAAGTCGGAATTGCTGCTGCGGATCTTTCGACCGGCGAATTCCGTCTCGCAGTGTGCTCATTGCAGGATTTTGATTCCGCAATGGCGCGACTTTCGCCGCGAGAGATTCTTGTGCGTCGCGAGAGTGCGATACGAAGCATTCCAGATGGAGCGCTTGTAACCGAGCGTGAAGGATGGGAATTCGATGCAGCTATCGCTGAAGGAGATATTGCGCGACACTTTGGTGTCGCATCCGTCGAAGGGCTTGGAATTGGCGAGAGCGATCGGCCGGCAGTAGCGGCAGCGGGAGCTCTAATGCGTTACATGCGCGAGCTCCAGCCGGGTGGCGTTCCGCATCTTGCACGCCCAGTCGTCGAGAGACCAGGTGGAACGATGCCTCTCGATGAGATGACACGGCGCAATCTCGAGCTCATCGAATCCCTTCGCGGAGGCGAATCGGGCGGAACGCTTTTATCAGTTCTCGACAGAACTCTCACCCCGATGGGGTCACGTCTGCTCCGCCAGTGGATTCTGACTCCGCTCACTGACAAATCAGCGATCGACTCACGGCTCGACTGTGTGGAGCTGTTCGCAAAGGACCCGATAGGCAGAGAAGCGGTACGCGAAGCGCTTGACGGTGTGCGCGACATCGAGCGACTTGGCAGCAAAGCTGCTGCCGGTCGCGGAACTCCACGTGACCTGCGCGCACTTGGTGATTCTGTCGGGAGACTGCCAGCGCTTTACTCCGCGCTCGAACGAGTTGTCGGAGAGTCCGGACTCGGTCAAAGCCCACTGTCTTCATTGATGAAAAAGTGGGACGCATGTGCGGAGATCGCGAGCGAAATCATCGGCACAATCGTGGAGCGTCCGCCTGTCACGATGGGCGAAGAGATCTGCATCAGAAGTGGTGTGGATTCATCGCTCGACGAATGGCGATCACTTCGAGATGGTGGAAAGGATGCGATTGCAAGGATCCAGCTCGAAGAGCGAAATCGAACAGGAATCAGCTCTCTCAAAGTTGGATACAATCGAGTCTTCGGATACTTCATCGAAGTAACCAACAGCAACTCGCATCTCGTACCTGCTGATTATCAGAGGCGACAGACACTCACAGGCGCCGAGCGTTACGTAACCCCCGCGCTGAAAGAGCACGAGGAGAAGGTTCTAACCGCCGGAGAAAGAATCGAGCAGCGTGAGCGTGAGCTGTTCGAGGCATTACGAAGAAAGGTTGGACTACAGATACGACGACTTCAGTGCGCGGCCCAGATAACTGCGGAGCTCGATGTGCTTGCTGCGCTTGCGGAAGCCGCGGAGCGTGAGAGCTATGTGCGGCCGGTGGTTACGGAAGGTTTCGATCTCGCGATAACTGCAGGACGTCATCCCGTAGTAGAGCGTATGATGCCGCGCGAGAAGTTCATTCCTAACGACATCAGACTTCCTGAGAGCGCGCGCATGATCATCCTCACAGGCCCCAATATGTCGGGAAAGTCGACGATACTGAGGCAGGCCGGGTTGATCGTGTTGATGGCGCAGATTGGAAGCTTTGTACCTGCGTCGGCTGCGGAAATCGGAATCGTCGACAGGCTGTTCACTCGAGTCGGCGCAAGCGACAATCTAGTACGCGGGCAGTCGACGTTCATGGTCGAGATGTCGGAGACAAG
>DASUXX010000419.1:0-2356 GCA_036377755.1 Gemmatimonadaceae bacterium | reverse complement strand
TGCAAGGCGCCGTGACATCATGTCGCAGTTCCTTGTCGAAGCAGCAACGCTCAGCACGGTCGGCGCTGCAGTCGGCATCGCAATCGGAATTCTTCTCGCTCAGATAATCGCGGCTGTTTCGCCGCTCCCGGCTACAGTTGCGCCCTGGTCGATCATCGCCGGTGTTCTTGTCGGCGCCGGAGTCGGAATTGTCTCCGGGATTTATCCGGCGAGCCGTGCATCGCGCCTCGATCCAATCGCGGCATTGAGGCAGGAATAAATGAATCTCTCGTCAGTAGTCTTCAGCGTCACAGAAGGGGTGATGATCGCCTTCGATGCAATTCGTCAGAATAAAGTTCGGGCTGCCCTGACGATTCTTGGTGTTGCAGTCGGTGTGTTCGTCGTCGTTACGCTTGCCGCTGCTGTGCACGGCATCAACCTGAGCGTTGCAAAGGATCTCGAGAGCGCAGGTCCGACGAGTTTCTACATGTATCGTCGTCCGGTTTCCCTCGCGACGATCTGCGACGGAACGGACGAGACCTGCCCGTGGCGCCGCAATCCGCCGATCACTCTTACAGAAGCTGATCGCATTTCGCGCCTCCCCGAGATCTCAGCTGTCACGAGTCACATCGGCACTGGCGCCAAGTTCAAGTACAAGGATAAGGAGATCTCGCAGGCTGGCCTCGACGGCTACAGCGCAGGCTGGCTCGATGCAGACGGTGGCGACATCGTCGGCGGCCGCGATTTCACTTACGCCGAGAATCTGACCGGGGCGAGTGTCGTCGTGATCAACGAGAAGATGGCGGAGCGTCTGTTCAAGGATTCGGATCCGCTCGACAAGACCATCGATATCGACGGCAAGCCGTTCAAGGTGATTGGTCTCTATCACAATCAGGGAAGCTTTCTCGGAAAGCCCAGCTCATCGACAGCAGGCAGCGATCCGAAGGCGATCATTCCTCTTGGCGCAGGCAAGCGTCAGCTCGGGTTCCAGCTCCGCCGTCTCGATCTCACGATCAAGCCGCACAGCTGGGTCCAGCGCGACGAGGCGATCGACGCCGTAACCGCGATGATGCGCGGCACGCGTGGACTCCGCCCCAGTGCGCCAGACAATTTCGCGATCATCACCTCCGATGGATTGATGGCGATTTACAACGGATTCTTCGGAGTGTTCTTCATCATCATGATCGCGCTCTCCGCGGTCGGACTGATGGTCGGTGGTGTGGGTGTAATCGCGATCATGATGATCAGCGTGACCGAGCGCACGCGTGAAATCGGCGTCAGAAAGGCCCTCGGTGCGACCCGGCGAACAATCCTGTGGCAGTTTCTGGTGGAGGCCGCTACGTTGACCTGCGTTGGCGCGTCCATCGGCCTCGCTGCTGGCTCGCTGGTCGCTTACCTGGTTAACAAGTTCACGCCGATTCCGGCGTCTACGCCGCCCATGGCAATAGTGGCGGCTCTTGGAGTAAGCGCTGTCACTGGCATTGTCTTCGGAATGCTGCCTGCAGCGCGCGCTTCGCGTCTCGATCCGGTGGAAGCGCTGCGCTACGAGTGATAAACGGACGTCCGCGAGATGACTTTCGCGGACGTCGTTTTCACTGCTCTCTCCCAGATCCGCGAGAACAAGCTTCGCTCGTTCTTCACACTGCTCGGAATCATTGTCTCCGTCACGTTTCTCGTCGCGGTCGTCGCAATCATCCAGGGCATGAACTCGTACGTGTCGACGAATCTCGCCGGCGCGCTGATTGGACAGAACACTTTCCAGGTTCGCCGGTCTCCAATACAGATCGGACTTTTTGACGACGAGCAATTCCGCCGCATCCAGAAACGCCCGCGCATCACGGAGGATGACGCTAACGCGGTAATTGCGGCGATCCCCGACGCTGTTGCGATCAGCCTCCAGTCAGGGTGGCCAACGCCGATCGCTGACCTTCAGTACGGAACCAGAACACTGGGCGACGTGGCAATACTCGGCGTCACCGCCCCGTATCAGGTGATTCAGGATTACGCATTTTCCGCGGGGCGACCACTCACCGACATAGATGTTTCGCAGCGTCGCGCTGTTGCGGTCATCGGCGCGGACGTCGCGGAAAAACTGTATGAGAACAGCGATCCGATCGGCAAAGACCTGCGAGTGATCGGCAATCACTTCACGGTTGTCGGAGTCGTCGCAAAGAAAGGACGCGTGCTCGGCCAGTCGTTCGACGGATTCGTGCTTCTTCCGCTCACTACGTTCGAATCGATTTACGGTCGAAGGCAGACTACGACCGTGTCAGTGAAGATGGCAACGGCGGACGATGTTGCCAGAGGGATGGGCCTCGCCGATGAGGCGATGCGCACACAGCGACACCTGCGCCCGGGACAGGAGAGCAATTATTCC
>DASUXX010000418.1:0-2970 GCA_036377755.1 Gemmatimonadaceae bacterium | reverse complement strand
GTTGTCTCTTGCGCTCGCTGAAAGTTGTGCTGACGCCATTTCCTTTTCCCTCTATTACTCGAAAAGCGAGCTCACCGATTGCTCGCTGTGAATGTACCTGATTGCCTTCGCCAGCAGATCTCCGACCGACAGGATCTGAAGTTGAGGAAAGTGCTTCTCCTCGGTAATGCGTACGGTGTCGGTCACCGTCACTTCCTTGATCGGCGCGTTGCTCAGCCTCTCGACCGCGGGGCCGGAAAGCAGTGCATGCGTCGCGCAGACATAGACATCTCTCGCACCGAGCTTCTTCAATGCGCGCGAGGCTTCTGCGACCGTCCCCGCTGTATCGATCATGTCATCGGTGAGGATGCAATCGCGCCCCTCGACTTCTCCGACGACATTCACCACTTCACTGTGATTCGGGCGAGGACGCCGCTTGTCGATGATGGCGAGTGAGCCATCGAGCCGCTTTGCGAATCCTCTCGCCATCTTCGCCGACCCTACATCGGGCGCGACAACGACGACGTCGTGCAGGTTCTTCTTTCTGTAGTGCGACACGAACACCGGCGCAGCGTAGAGGTGATCGACTGGAATGTCGAAGAACCCCTGCAGCTGATGCTGGTGAAAGTCGAGGCCGACTACTCTGTTGGCGCCGGCAGTGACGATCATGTTCGCCATCAGCTTTGCGCCGATTGCTACGCGGGGCTGGTCCTTGCGGTCCTGCCTCGAGTAGCCGTAGTACGGCATCACGCACGTGATGCGAGCAGCCGATGCCCGCTTTGCCGCATCGATCAGGAGCAGGAGCTCCATGATGTTCTCGGCCGGCGGGTTAGTCGGCTGCAGAATGAAAACGTCATTGCCGCGGACGTTCTCATCTATGCGGACGAAGATCTCGCCATCAGCAAATCGGGAGATCGTCGATCTGGCTGGATCCACCCCGAGGGCGTCAGCGATTTCGCGCGAAAGAGCAGGGTTGCCCGATCCAACGAGAAGCTTTACGCCGTGACTCGGTACGGAAAGTCCGTCCATGCCGCGATAGCCTTTAAAGTTAAGTGAATGCTGGCTTTAGTTCAATCGGCGGGGCCTTTTCAGTACCGCCGAGTGGGCAGAAAGCTAAACGCTTCCGAAATTGGTAGGAACCCGCAGTTAAGCGCTTTCAGGTGCCGAGCTTGTTCTTTGTCCAGATGACGACCGTCGCGCACTGATTCGGAGCCATGAACTGCGCAGGCGTCGTGAGCTCGTCGTAAACCTCGACAGCGCCAAGCTCTGCCCCGGAAAGGAAGTTGTCCGGGCTCATGTCGGGATCGAACGCTGCGGCAGTAAACCAGCGGGTACCGTCGACGAAGTAATTCACGCAGCCATTGTGTCTGCCGGTGAGATAGCGTTTTCCTTCGTTAGTGGTTCCGACGCGAAGCGCCGTCACGGTCTCGAGAAGATTGTTCAGGCGCTGCGGGTTTCTTCTCGCGATGTCGTCGGGTCCGAAGTATTTACCGTTGCCGCTCTTTTCCCGATCGGTAAATCCGACTCTCTGGAGTCCGATCTCTCGAATCGCAGTGACGCGCACCGCGTCCAGAACTGCGACATAGGTCGACATGGCGAGGGTAACGCTGCGCGCCAGCTTCGCGCTCACATTCACCGGGACATCGAGCGATGCAAAGCCAATCCTTCTGACGCTCACGAGGCGCGTTCCCGCGCGGAGACCCGTGAGCTTGAAATTGCCGCCGTTGTCCGTCGTAGTTGCAGCGTTATCTGCTTCTACCGCAACGCGGGCATTTGCCAGCGGAGTTCCTGACGCATCCGTGATGCGGCCTGTGAGAGTTGCTGTCCCTCGCGCAGTTGCGCCTGTTGAATCCGCGGCTGCGGGCGCCGGCGCACCCGCAGGAGGAAGCTCGAACGATGCAATCGCGAGCTTGCGCCCGAAGTTGACCGTTACCGCGCCGGTGCTGTCGGCGCCCCTGATCGCAATTGCCGATGTGACCAGATCATCGGGAACACCGCACACGCGATATGTGCCGTCGCTTCGAACTGTAGCGATCCGACGCTGAGGAAGACGCGCGAGTGTTTTGTTCGTGAGCTGAATGTCGGTCCACTCTACAGTGACGGTCGCTCCAGCCGATGGTGCCCCTGTATCGGCGTCCGTCACAGTCCCGAGAAGAGCTCCTGCTCCTCGTGAGAGATCAGCAGCCGTGCACTTCGCAGTGACAATTGTCGCTGGTGACGGAACCGAAAGAATGAATGCTGTCGTATCGCCAGGCTTGAGATCGCGCGGGGCAGTGCGAACCTTGAGCGAGATGGAATCGAGTAGCGGATCCATCACTTCCAGGAAGCGCGATCCTGCTGGAACGCTGTCGATACGGAATCTCCCGACTGAATCCGTTATCGCCGAGAGTGTCGTGCCGCTCACCGAGACAATTGCGCCGCGCAGGTATCCACCGCGCACACTGTCCACGGCAACACCTGTCACAACCGCGTGACCGGCGGCTTGAGGTGCCTGCTGGGCTGATAGAGATGCCGGCGTCACGAAAAGAGCCAGCAAAAGGAGAGATCGCATCAATTGCCCCCGGTGGATTCGAACCACCATTCTCGGATCCAAAGACCGATGTCCTGCCATTGGACGAGGGGGCAGACGGGCTAAAGCTAGCCGACCCTCACAGGCTGAACAACGTCGATCGATGTCCTTGTAGTGGTAACTCGCTGACGATGTTCCTCCGGGACTTTCGAATAATCCGGGGGCGAATCGAGAATTGCATACACGGTCGAGCCCGAACCGGTCATTCCGGAAAGAATTGCACGCGATTTTTTCAACCGTTCGAGATAATCGTTGAGGCGCGGGTGACGCGCTGCGACCGCGGATTCGAAATCGTTTCGAGCGAACTTCGCAATGCGCGACCAGCTTCCAACGTCCACCATGTCGAACACAGTCGCCTCAGGAGATCGCGAGTCCTGTCCCATCTCCGAATTCGCCGCGCGCAATCGCGCTCGATCTTCGTC
>DASUXX010000417.1:0-3298 GCA_036377755.1 Gemmatimonadaceae bacterium | reverse complement strand
CGAATACAATTCCAGTGCTGCCACCGCGAGGTGGTAAGCTTCGCCTTGCTGCGCGTGATGAATCGGGCGCAACGATCGCATCGTTCTCGTTTGATCCTCAAAGGATCGCAGATGCGCCGGATGCGGAAGAGCACTTTGCGTATGCGATTCCTGTGAATCAGATCGGGATGAACCGTCTTGCTTCACTGTCGTTGAGTGGAAGCGGGCTGGAGCCGCAGACACGAAACGCAATCGCAGCGAGCATGACTGACGCTGGAGTAAACGTGTCTTCGCCGCGTGCAGGCATCACTCGATTCAAGTGGAATACAGCCGCTGCGCCGTTGCTCGTGATAAGTGATTCGCGAACAGGCGAGATTCTGTCGCTTGCAACTTCCGGTGATGTCTCAGTTCGCACTACTGCGACTTCGTTCAAAGTCAAAGCGTCGAACGGCGTGCGGTCGATGGAGATGCAGCTCAGGAAGTAGACGGGAACAGGCCCCATACGACGCGAGCCAGTCTGAGCCTGTGCGTCGATAAATCGTTTTCGCTTATGATCGTCGGCTGTATGTCTATTCCGATGCGATCGGCCGTAGCGGACAGCGCCGGGGCGATGGCGTTCGCCGCCCACGATGCGTCGGCGGTAAGAATCATGAGGTTCAGCTTGTCTCCCGGCTCCGCCCTTCCTGAAATCCAGGCGCAAATGATTTTGGAGCGCTGATTTGTCGCTGCGCGGTGGATGGCATCATGAAGTTCTGACCTGACGGTGTACCGCCATCTGGCTTCAAACTCGAAAAGAGATGCAATGGGGCCTGCGAGCAAAAGGTTATTCCGGTTTGGCAGGTACTGAAACCCATTCGATGTTGTGCGGCGGACTACGAGCTTCTGCTTTACGAGGTCATCGAGAGCCGCCTGGACTGCTGGGAGCGTGGTATCAGTGAGACGTGAGGCTTCGCGACCTGATACGTGGAGGTCGTTCTGCAGCAGCAGTCGAAGGATTCTGATCTTGCTCGTCGAGTTGAGCGCTTGATCTAGAGGTGTGTTGAGGAAGGGCATGGCTTATGGAGTGGGGTGACACATTAATGTGTCACCCCCCCACTTAAATCAAAGCACATCATCCTCTCGATCGAGGTGGCATTGCGCCGCGCTCAGCCGGTGGTCTTCTCGATGATTGACGCCAGATCCGGAACGGAGGTCAACACCGGGAGGACCGGATCAGTGCCCATCTTCTCCATTCGTTCGATCGCCGTTTTGATCGTGTAGTCGCGCGGGTTGAGGTCCATCGTCACCTCGTCCCAGATGAGAGGCATCGAAACGGATGCGCCCGGCAGCGGACGCATGCTGAATGGCGAGACAATCAGCTGGCCATGCCTGTTCTGAAGATAGTCGAGATAGACTTTGTCGCCGCGCTTGGTCACCTGGCGCGTGATTGTCGCAACGTTGTTGCCGACTTTGTTGATCACCAGACGTGAAAGCAACTCGCCAATGACGCGGCACTGCTCATACGTGAACTGTCGGCCTAACGGAAGGAGAATGTGAAGGCCGGTCTTGCCGGTTGTCTTCACATAAGCGGGCATTCCGATCCCATCGCAGATCTCCTTCAGCGCGAGAGCGCACTTTATCACGTCGCTGAACGGCGCTTCCTTTGGATCGAGGTCGATCACGCACCAGTCGGGAAGCTCGAGCGATCCGCACCGGCTGTTCCAGATGTGCAGAGGGATCGTTCCCATGTTTGCGAGAAACTCCAGTGTCTCGAGATCATCGCACACGAAGTACCTGATGAATCGTTGAGTGTCTTCGCTCCAGATCGATTCAGTTCTTATCCAGCTCGGTGTGTAATCGGGTGCGTCCTTTTGATAGAACGATTTTCCGTCGATGCCGTCGGGGAATCTTGTAAGAACTACCGGGCGATTTTTAAGGTAGGGAAGCAGCCATGGGGAAATACTTCGGTAGTACTCGATCAGATCTCCCTTCGTGTACTTCTCGTTTGGCCAGTAGACTTTTCCAAGATTAGTGAATGGGACAGTCTTTGGCTCTGGAGAGTTACCAGAGGAACGGCCAGAGTCAGCAGAGACGCGAGAGAGTTCCGGTTGCGGTTCGATTCGCTCGAATCCCTGGCGCTCACACTCGCGTGGCGATTTGTCGCTGCGGAGTCTTAGGAATGCGGCGTGTCTCAGCAGGCCGTCTGGTGTCCATTCTCGAAACCTTACTTCGCAAACGTATTTGGCGTCTGTCCAGGTTGTCGTGCTGACTTCGGGAATTGCATCTGAAGACTTGTCGCCGATGATCGGGCCTGAGCACAAGGGATCGGATCGCGTTACCGGCTCGAGCATCGATGAGATTTCTTTTAATAGAGCGTCGTCGAAACCAGTGCCGACTCTTCCCGCGTAAACGAGCTCGCCGTTCACATAATCAGCGAGCTGCAGCGCTCCAAAGTGAGTTCTGCTTCTTTGCGGTGCGGTGAATCCGACGATGACAAAATCACCCGTTGCTTCCGCCTTGATCTTGAGCCAGCTGTTTGATCGACCCTTCACATATTTGGAATCAGCTTTCTTCGCAATAATTCCCTCGAGGCCGAGCTGCTTCACTGAATCCATGAATGCGATGCCTTCACGCTCGACATGATCGAGAGGGCGCAGTGGGCCAAGCGCCGGAACTACTTCGTGCAGAAATGATTTGCGAGCTATAAGAGGCAGCGATCTTAGATCGAGATCCTCGTACGCGATTAAATCGAACGCATAGAACATCGCCGGCAGCTTGACGGCTGCATTCCGGATCTCGATCGGATTGCTCAACCGCCCACGCCGCTGCAATCTCGCAAAACTCGGCAAACCTTTCTCGTCGTTCACCACCACTTCGCCATCGATGATGCACGACTCCACCGGCAGCGCCTTGATTGCGCGCGCAACTTCAGGGAATACGTCGGTGTAATCGTTGCCGTTGCGAGTAAGCAGGAGTGCATCTGATCCCTGCTTTGCTGCAATCAATCGATAGCCATCGAGCTTGAGCTCGAAGATCCATCCATCTTTCGTGAACGCATCTTCGACCGATTCAGCATGCATCGGCTCGACTTTGCGTGGATCTACCGGAGACTCGATCGCCCCTTTCGCGATGATCGCATCGCGCAGTCCGCCAGCGCGCGTGACACCTGCTTTCACCTGCTCGACGGTCAGTCCCGATAAGACTGATTCCTCAGGAAAGACGTCGCCGGGTGACTTCATGAAAGAGTCGCGCTCCTTGATCAACAGCCACTCTTTCTCAGCTCCTGCCTTCTTGATCTTCACGAGCGTCCATTTTCCGTGAAGCTTGTATCCCTTGAGCT
>DASUXX010000416.1:0-14797 GCA_036377755.1 Gemmatimonadaceae bacterium | reverse complement strand
GTTGTCTTTTCATTTCTTGTGACGCGAACCGGAATCGTTCCTGTAACGCTTCCAAAGGACTTCATCCTCAACTCGCCGTTCATCATCACGGCGATGACAGTCATGAGCTGCCAGATCTGGCTGCTCGTCGGTGCGGCGGTAGCGGGTGAGGCTGCCGCGCGCGATGTACACACGGGGATTCATCCTCTCATGTACACGAGCTCGGTCACCAAGGGTGAATATCTTTTCGGCCGGTTCATCGCCGCGCTCATTCTCAACGCGGGCGTTCTGCTCGGCGTGCAGATTGGAAGCATCCTCGCCGCATATGCCCCAGGGATCAGTCGCGAGATCATTGGGCCGTTTCGGCCCGGTGCATATCTCACTGCGTTCATCCTGATCGGGATCAGCAACGCTTTCATCGGAACGACAGCGCAGTTCCTTGTCGCTCTCAGAACCGGACGTCCGATTGCCGCGTACGCGGGCAGCCTTGGCCTCTTTTTTCTTTCCTACCCGCTGACAGTCCTGCTTTTCCTGTCGCGACTGTCAAAGCTCGGATTGTGGCGGCTGACAGATGCGATCGGCGTCTTCGCGATAATGAACGAGATGATGTCCAACTGGACAATCGCTGAAAAGAATGTGCGGCCGTTCGTGCTCGAGGGGATGATGCTGTGGAATCGCATCATGTGGATAGCGATCGCACTCGCTCTCCTTGGCGCGATCTATCTGACGTTCCGCTTTGCTCATCGCACGGCGCTTACACTTCGATTGGGCTGGCTGACTCGAAGATTCAGAAGACGAGTCGCACTTAGCGATGATGAGCGGACAACACCGGTAACGGTCCCCGCAGTGCACCAGTCATTCGGTGCTGTAACGGGAATGCATCAGGTTCTCTCGATTGCGAAGTCGTCGTTCTGGATGCTGGCAAAAAGTCCCGCAGGACTTTTTCTGCTGGCTGTATTTCCGTTCTTTGTGGGACTCGTGATCACGGTTCAGATGGAGCACTGGGGAGTTCCGCTCCTGCCTCGCACCGGCTATGTGCTCACCAAGTACGTGATGGCATCGCTCAAGTTCATGGCGGATTATCGGGTGATAGTTCCGCTGCTGATGATCTACTATGTGGGCGAGCTGATCTGGCGCGAGCGGGATGCGCGCGTTAACGAGACAATGGACGCCGCGCCTGTCCGTGAGTGGGTTCTCTTCGCGGGGAAATATCTCGGGCTCGCGCTCCTGCTCGCTGGCTCTCTCGTGATTGTCACGATCGCTGTGATGGTCGCTCAGCTGACGATGGGCTATCATCACTTTGAGATCGGTCTATCACTCGCTATGCTTTTCGGCCTTCAGCTGCCTGAGTATCTGATCTTCGGTGTTCTGATATTCACGATTAACTCACTCGTGAACCAGAAGTACGTCGGCATGCTCCTGTCGATCGCAGCATATGTGTTCATTGTGTTTTCATCGTTCTTCCATGTCGAGCACAATCTTCTCGTTTATGGAGCAGGCGCGCAGTGGTCGTATACGGGGATGCGCGGCCTCGGCTCGTCAGTTGCGCCATGGCTGTGGTTCAAGCTGTACTGGGCAGCGTGGGCGCTGCTGCTTGCAGTGGCCGCGCGATTGTTCTGGGTCCGTGGACTTCAGTCACGCTCGCGAACTCGCTTCGCTCTCGCGCGTCTCAGGTTCACCCCCGCAACAGCGAAAGTTGCAGGGCTCGCAGCGGGCCTGATCGTAGTGCTTGGCGGATTCATTTTCTATAACACCAATGTTCTCAACGAGTATAGAACTGATAAGCAGTCGATAAGGCGCCAGGCTGATTACGAGCGCCGCTATGGGAAATACGAGCACATCGCACAGCCACAGCCGGCAGAAACAAAGCTGAACGTCGAGGTCTATCCGCAGCGTGGAACTGCGGAGATCGCCGGATCATATCGTCTTGTAAATCGCGGCGAATCTCCAATAGACTCCATTCATCTGGAGACGCCGTCGTTCGTCACGACACAGCTCACGTTCAATCGACCGGCAACGCGTGTTCTCTCCGATGACGATCTGGGTCACTTCATTTATGCGCTGCAGACGCCGCTCGCGCCCGGTGATTCCGTGACGCTCAACTTCAACGTGAAGATCGAGCCGCGCGGATTCGGCAACAACGGTGCGATTCGCGCCGTCGTGAAGAATGGAAGCTACTTCACGGGAGCGATCCTTCCCGTGATTGGTTATCAGCCGCGTCGAGAACTTACGAGTGCAGACGACCGTCGTGCGGAAGGATTGCCAAGGCAGATAACGCTGCCGACTCCGGATGACGTCGATCCGACAGTTGCTGCCGGACCTGAATCACTGTTCGATGCGACGGTCAGCACTGATATGGATCAGATCGCAGTTGCACCGGGTGAGCTCCGCCGCACGTGGACCGACAGCGGACGTCGGTACTTCCATTACAAGAGCGACATTCCCTTAGCGGGCCTCTACGTCTTTTTCTCGGCAGATTACGCGGTGCATCGCGAGCGGTGGGGCGATGTCGATGTGCAGTTCTTCACCAGCCCGAGAGACACAGCGATTCTCGATCGCATTCGCAACAGCGCGCGTGCATCTCTCGACTATTACGGCACGCAGTTCGGACCCTATCCATATGGATTCCTCCAGTTCATAGAGCAGCCGAGCAACGGGCTTGGCATGGGTGTCGATGGAAGCGGTGTGGTGACGGAGCTCGAGGGATCGTTTTTGTTGAATCCGCGCGGCGACCGGCTCGATGCGATCTCGGAGATTGTCGCGCATGAGATGGCGCACCAGTGGTGGGGAGTGCAGCTCAAGTACGCATTTGCTGAAGGTGCGGTGCTTCTTTCGGAAAGTCTCGCGTGGTATTCGGGAATGCAGGTCGTGAAGAGGACCAGAGGCCGCGAGCGTCTGCGCCAGTTCATGCATTACCTGCGTGAGCCATATCCATGGCCTCCGATGCGCACCGGGCTTCCGCTGTTGAGAGCGATGGATCCGTACGCAGGCTATCGTCGCGGGCCATTCGCCTTTTACGCGCTGAGTGAATACATCGGCGAGGACAAGCTCAACACCGCTCTCAGAAATCTTCTTCAGAAGAAGGGATTTGGACGGTCATCGCTCGCGACGACCGCGGACCTCTACACTGAAATGAAAGCTGTCACGCCCGATTCGCTCAAGCCGCTGCTGCACGATCTCTTCGAAGTGAACACCTACTGGCACTTCAATACGAAGCGGGCCTCCGCCGTGAAGAAAGGGAACGGATGGGAGGTAACCTTCGACATCGAAGCGCGGAAGGTTCACGCAGACTCGGCTGGTGCTGAAAGTGAAGCGCCATTTACTGAGCTCGTGGAGCTCGGCGTCTTCGCGCCTGCAGAGCAGGGTCAGATTCTTGGGAAGCCCATATATCTGGGCAAGCATCGAATGCGTCAGGGGCAGCAGACGATTACAGTTTTCGTATCCGAGAGCCCCGCTCGCGGCGGGATCGACCCCTACAATCTTCTGGATTGGGAAGAAGGAGATAACATCGAGGGGATCGCCACATCAGTTGAAGCTGATCGCTGACCGCTATCGGCGGTCAGCGATCAGCCTCAACTGCGGGAAGAATTATCTTTCATCATTCCCGATTCGTTATTAGGTTGGTCGCGCGCCCGCTCTATTATAGTAGTAACTACTCGGAGCGCCGGGCGTCTCTTAATTAAGAAGACTCAGGACAGTTAATGCATTACCCGAAAACATTGCGGCTGGCGAGCAGCCGGGTCGCAATGACCGCAGCGGCTTTTTTGTGCGTTTCCCTGTGGGGATGCGCGGACCAGCTCCCAATCGACCCCGAGATCGCGCGGGTCGCCCCGTCGGGTCCCCTGACACGGGACACGAACATCCCGATGAGCAGGTTCTTCCTTGCGTGGTCGCAGAATCACAGCTCCACGCCGATCAACACGCAGACCTTTGCCATCGATGGACGGCAGGAGCGTCAGTGGGGATGGTATCCTGACGACAATGTTCGCGCATTCGCGCGCAATAATCCGGGACGCCTGTACATCGTTGGAGATGAACCCGACCAGTATTGCATGTCAGGGGCAGATTACGCCGAGCTCTATCACGCGTTCGTCGTCGGTGTCCAGGAAGTTGATCCGACAGCGAGATTTTCTCCCGCAGGATTTGCGGAGCCGAACTACAAGTGCTGTCCGCTTCCTGACGATGTGCCCTGGTCGTGCTGGTACGAAAAGCATTCTGTCCTGTTCGCCGAGCAATTCTGGCAGGCGTACATCCAGCGTTACGGCCGCGCGCCAAAAGTCGATGAATGGCGCTTCCACGATTTTGGATTGCGCTTTGGACCGGGCGACATCAATGGCTGGTGGGAGAGAATCAGCTTCCTTGCAGGGTGGTCAGTGGATCACGGGGCGAACATGGTGCTCGGTGCGTGGGGATTTCACTCATGGCATGAATCAGATGCGGTGTACCAGGAGCATATCAAGCAGGCAATGGGTCGCATTCTCGCCGATACGAGAATCAATGGCGCCGTATACTGGAGCTACGAGCAGTGGGCGGGTGAGATCAATTATCTCCAGCATCCGGATGGAAGCCTGACACCTGCGGGGCAGACTTACGCAAATCCGCTTACGGATGTGCCTGTGAGTGTGAGCATGGTCGGAGTGTCGAACGGGCGTGCAAAAGTTCAGTGGGCGAATACGACGTCCGCGTGGGGTGCTGAAGTTGAATACTGGGTAAAGGCCCCAGGTTCCGACTCGTTCGTCGCCAGCTACATCGAGCGAGTCCCGGCTCTTGGAGCAGCCCAAACTCCTGTCGATGCCTTCCGCATAGGCGACACAATGAAAGCCCGAGTCCGCTATTACACAGCGCTCGGCAGCGGCAGCTGGTCGGGGTTCAGCAATCCGGTTGCCATGTCACGAACGGAACAGGTCAATAAGCCGTCGACGCCGCGTTATTGCTCGCTGACAATCGGCAGTTGCTGAGGCAATTCGTTGTCGCCGCCAGCGCGCTTCTGTTCGTTGCATGCAGCGGCGGTGAAAAAAGTGTCGAACCTCCTGTAGCAACTTCTATTGCAGCGAGCTCCAGCACCGCTCTCACGGGAGTCGCGGGCGGAGCGACGTCGACCGCGCCTTCAGTGATTGTGAAGGATCAGCGCGATGATCCGATGCCTGGCATCGCGGTGACATTCGCAGTGACGAACGGCGGCGGATCAGTGAGCAGCGCATCTGCCACAACTGATGCATCAGGTGTCGCGACTGTAACGTGGACACTTGGAACCGTAGCGGGACAGAACCAGCTTACGGCGACCGCGGGAACACTCGGCACCATTACGTTCACCGCGACGGGTGAAGCCGGCGCCGCTGCGTCGATGACAAAGACCGCAGGTGATAATCAGGCAGGAGTCGCGGGGACTCCAGTGCCGGTACCGCCTGCCGTCACTGTGAAAGATGCGAATGGAAATCCGAAGGCGGGCGTTGTCGTAACGTTTACGGTTGGCGCAGGTGGAGGCACCGTAACAGGCGCAACTGCGACGACGAATGCGTCGGGAGTTGCTGCAGCCGGGAGCTGGACGCTCGGTCCCACTCCGGGAGTCAACACGCTCACTGCTTCGTCGCCAGGACTCCCGACTGTGACATTTACTGCTGCGTCTGCTTCAGCTGCATGCGCGGCACGCACAGCACACACAATCGGCACGACGACAAACGGTACTCTTGCAGGTGGAGACTGTCAGCTTTCGGACGGGACATATCTCGATTTCTTCACGACGACAATTTCGGAAGCAGGCGCGTATCGTTTCCAGCAGACGGCAGGTTTCAACAGCTATCTGTTCCTGGCAACGGCAGATGGGTCGGTGATCGCCGAGAACGACGATGCGAGCGAGGGCACGAGCAACTCATCGATCAAGGCGCTGCTGCCGTCTGGTTCTTATCTTCTTGCAGCTAACTCGCTCCCGCCTGTGCAAACCGGAGACTACTCTATCTCGTCGAGCGCTGTGTCCACAGCGGTGACTGGATGTGAGCAGGTTTACGTCGTCAGGAATATTTCGACGACGCAGAATATAGAAACGGGAGATTGTCTCGCGAGCGCATCAGGCGCTCCGCCGATCTATGCTGATGTGTACGATATCCTGCTGCGAAGCGGACAGTCGATCACAGTCACAATGGCCTCATCGGCAGTCGATTCGTACATCGACATCTATCGCATTACAGACAGCGGCAGTCTGGTGCTCGTTGCATCGAATGACAACAAGGACGCAAGCTCGAAGGACGCGGTCGTAGCTTATACCGCTGCCACTTCCACTTATTACCTGATCGCTGCGCGCACGGCTGTGAGTGCGCAGACGGGCAGCTACACCATGACGATCCAATGACGTTGATTCGAGTTATTTGCATTGCTGCGCTCGTCCTGGGAACAGCATCATCTGCCAGCGCGCAGGGCGCCGCGGGCAAGCCACCCGTTGTATCTCCATCAGCAATCAAGACGATGGGCGAGCAGAAGGCGAAGTCAAAGAGAACGGGAATTGAACGTGCCCGCTTCAAAGCTGGACAGACGAAGTCTCAAAAGGCGAGCACCTCGAAATCTTCTGCTCCGACTTCGGTCCGCGAGATAAAGCCGGCGACCACACGCTAGCTCTGCCTGTAAAAGCAGGACCCCCCCGGCTGCGTGCATAAAAATTGCGGCACGCGCACCTCGATTGCGGCATGCAAGCGTCCGCGATACAATCTGCAGTCACACTGTGACTGCAGTCTGTACCTGTCAATCTCACACGAGGTGCATCGATGAACGCCGAGAATTCGAACGTAGAGCCAGTTGATCAGAAAGCCGAGAATGAGGAGTACGAAGCTCCGGCTATCGAGTCAGTGATGACGCCTCAGGACCTCGACCGCGAAGTGCAGTACGCAGGCGCGCCCGACGGCACAGTAGCTATCGGCTGATTCGATTCAGCAGTGTCCGAGATGACATATCGTCGCTCGCTGGCAGTGGATGAAACCCCTGTCGGCGAGCGAGTCGTCCTGTACCATCGCGTGAGTGGCTCCGCGATCGTACTCAATCCTTCCGCGTCTCTCCTCTGGAGAGCGCTCGAGCATGAGCATAGCACCGCTTCGCTTACCGCCTCGCTCCAGAAGAAATTTCCTTCTGTCGACCAATCGCGCATCGAGGCAGATGTCATGTCGTGTCTCGATGACCTCGCGTCACATCAGCTCGTAAGCGCGCAAGCGGAGAATCGCGGATCGTGACTGGCGCGGCAGGCGAACCGATCCGGTGGGGAAGTGGTCCTCTTGCATTCGAGCTCGAAACAGCCGACCCTGAGATTCGCGACGCAGCACATCGCGTGTTCAATCGCTGGCGTCCCGATGAAGACGCGGTGACGCATGGCAGGTGGAGCGCGTATCGCGACGAAGGAGAGCTCGTTGTCTCGCCGCGTCGCCCACCTGACGCGGGCGCGCAGCTCGATACGATAAGAGATCCCGAACATGCAGTGGCGATCATAGAGTACGCGGCCATTGCACAGATCGTGGAGCGCTGCGACCACATACTCTCATTTCACGCGGCGCTCCTGTCGAAGAACGGAAAGAGCATTGCACTCGTTGGCCCATCGCATTCTGGAAAGTCGACTCTTGCCACAGGGTTGTGGCAAAGCGGATGGCGCTTTCACTGCGACGACCTGACGATGATCATCGACGGGAAGGCGGTCGCTGGCCCGCGACGGGTTGCACTGCGATCAGAAGCGAGACCTCATGTTGGTGAAGATCTCTGGAACCGCGTTCCTTCGACGCACGGTTACTTCAAGACTGCAGTTGGCTGTCTTTTTCAACCAATGCATCTCGATGGAACTATGCCCGAGCGCGTTGACCTGAACGGAATCTTTTTCATGAAGCGGAATGGCGCGCCGCAGGACAAGCCATTCAACAGGCTCGAACGGGCGCATGCCGCTCTCGCACTTCTTCCGTATACGAATCTGGTACGAACCAGACCGTTCTCCGAGGCGTTGGCGCCCGTCGCTGCGCTGATGGATCGTGCTCCCGCGTGGGATCTGCCAAGGAGACCGCTTCCCGAGATGATTGCAACTGTGGAGAGCCTCACCGGCCACCGCTGAAAATGACTACCGCGATCGAAAAGCCTCTGCCTACAGTCGCGGTAATGGTCACGCGCCGCTGCAACATGGCGTGTGCGCACTGCAGCGTGGAGAGCAACTCGAAAATACGCGCGCAGCCGTCAGATGAGGATCTCGAACGTTACGTAAAGGAGATCTCCGACTCGGGTGTAAAGTCGATTCTGTTCACTGGCGGCGAGCCAATGCTGCGCGACAAGCTCGTCGTGCGGCTCATGGCCATCGCGAAAAAACGCGGGCTGGTGAGCGCGATGACTACCAACGGCTTCTGGGGAAAATCACTTCCGGCAGCGCGACGCACGCTCGCGAATCTCTGCAAGTCCGGGCTCGGATTCTTTACACTGAGCTACGACCGATATCACGCTCAGTTCCAGGGTCCTGAGCCGGGACAGAACATTCTTCGCGCGGCAGAAGAGCTTGGGTTGCCGATGAACCTCAATGTGACGCGCATTGCAGACGACACTGAGCTCGATGATCTGATCAAGCCGTTCGAAGCATCGGGCCACGCGCGCGTTCGTTTTTATGATGTGCAGGCGGTCGGCCGCGCACGCGATATCCCGTCTACCGAGCTTCGCGCTGAAACGCTCGGCGCATGCGATGGCGCAAAGATCCCGACTATCACAGACGACGGCCGGGTCATCGCATGCAATGGCCCTTCATACTTTCAGTCTCCTGAATCGCCGCTCGTGCTTGGCTCACTTAAGGAAAACCCGGTGTCAGCGCTACTCGAAAGACACCGCACCGACCCGATTCTCCAGACGGTGAGAATATTTGGTCCATCGCGACTCCGCGAAGAGCTCGCCCACGTTCCCGGCGTCGATTTCAAATGGAAAGAATCGTATGCGGGACTTTGCGATCTATGCCTGCACATCAACTCGAATCCGGCGGCAGTCACTGCGCTGCGTGAGCGACTTTCGGATCCGAAGATGGTTGCCGAGCGTGTCGCACGTTTGCGGGTGATGGAAGGAGTCGCGTCGCGCGGGAGAAGCGGACGTATTCACTCGATCGGGCCTGGCTCGGCGCGCGTCTGGATGTCATGTGTGCGGGGCGAGACCATTTCGCGGCGAGACGAGCTTTCACTCGAGGCGGAAAGAGTATTCGGGCGTCCGGATACCGACTGGACCCATATAAGCGATTACGTCTCCGCATGCGGATTGAGCAAAGTCCTGCTGCCGTATGCATCGGATCCGATAATTGCGCGGTGGGCTCCGGCATTGTTCCGCGAGCGGCTCAACGCTGACGCACTGAGGGAAGGACGCCGTGAGCTCGTCCAGCGTCATGTTCTCGAGACAATCGATCGCGAGCTCACCGATATGAAGGCCGACGGTGTTCTCCTGAAAGGCGCCGCATTTCTCGCACGCGATATCAGCGCATCTGACCCGTCACGGTTTCCGCGACGCGGCGGCGGCGATATCGATGTCGTCGTTTCGCCGGCACATGCAGTGGACCTGTGGCAGCGCCTCAATCGCAGAAACGGAAGCGAAGCGGCACCTGGGAGCAGAACGGGTCCGCATCATCTCCCGCCCGTGTTCGTAAATGGGATGCCCGTTGAAATCCACACGCGCATCATGCCCTCGCTCTGGCGGCTTCCGGAATCAGAGATGCTCCAGCGAAAAGAGCGATTACCTCAATTCAAGTCGCTCTTAACGCTCGACGCCGAAGGCATCATGCTTCACGCAATGATGCATTGTGCGTCCCACGTCTTCGGATGTGGTCTCAAGGCAGCGTGGGATCTAGCATGGGCCCTGGATCGCAAGCCGCTCGTCGATGTTGTGAGGCTCAAGCGCTGGATCGACCGCTGCGCAATGCCGGCGGGATTCTATGTGCCCGCAGCAGTAATCAAGGAAGTGCTCGATTTTCCGATTCCCGACGAACTCGTCGACTCGCACGCCGGAGACTCGCGGTTCGCAGCGCTAGTGCGTGTATTGCGACAGCGAATGTTCATCGCGATGGAGACCACAACTGATCTGAATCCATTCTCCAAGCATGGATTGTTCATGCTGCTCCACACGTCATGGACGGGCCGCGCGCTGCACGTGTCCTCATTGTTTGGACGCGGGGAACGGGAGTCGAGGGCATCGGCGAAACGGGCGACAACATCTCGATCCTTCGGTCAGCAGATGCGCGAATCGAAGAAGCAGCTCGACGGATTCCGCTTCACCCTGGCCGCCGCACGCCGCGACGCACTCGACGAGCGCGCCGCGATGTTCAACGCCTGAGATCAGGCGGCCGGCGACCCGGCAATATCCACCCTTGCCTGCAACGGTGGCATTCCTACGATCTCGAACGTCGTAGAAGCGAGACCGATTCCCGCCTTATCGAGCTCGTCGAGTAGATCGCGGGACATCGCGTCCTTGAGCATGCGCACTCCATGCGTCCCGGAGATGAATCGCACCGTGAGCTCGAGCCAGTTGTCAGTCAGGCGCCAGAAGACTCGGGGCTCTAGTTCGAGATCACCGTGTACGGGATATGTCGCCTTGAAATGGTCGATCTTGCCGCGAGCCTCTTCGACGATCTCGCGTGTGTGACGACCTGTAACGTCGAGAAGAATCTTCTCGACGCGCGCGCGGTCTGCATCGTACCTGATCGGCAGGCGCATCTCCTCCCAGATATATGGAAACTCGCGCGTGAAGTTGTACACGGGCGAATCGAAGATCTTGTCGTTCGTAATTCGCACGATGCGTCCCGTGAACTGACGCCCATGCACCCACATCGCCGGCTCGGCTGATTGTTCGGGCGGTGACTGCCCCATCTCCAGCACGGTGGTCTGCATGAAGTCGAGCGCGACCACATCGCCGCGCACGCCGCCGATGGTGATACGATCACCAACCGTGAAGAGGCGGCTGCGAAGAATGATCAGGTAACCCGCGATCGAGGTTATCACGCGCTGCAGTGCAACAGCAACACCGGCGGTGATCAGTGCGAGAATGCTGCCCATCTTTGGCAGCTGGTCGACCCAGATTAATATGACCAGCGCGATAATCGCGATCGCTGTAAGGATGCGGACGATCTGCTTTGTCCAGAAGCGCGGGGTCTCGCGCTCATCCCACGGAAAAATGACGCGGGCAACAGCACGCAGGACGGTGGCGATCAACGCCACCGCGATGATTCCGCCGACTGTTATCAGAAGCCGCTCGTTGTTACTTCCGCGAATCAATTCGGAAATCGATTGCATCAGCCGTTGCGTCCCTGCCTGCGCCAGAACATGAATGCCGGAACCCCAATAGCCATCAGGAATACTCCCAGCATTGCATTGCGAGGGTTGGACCACACCACGCTGATCACGACGAAAACGGCGCTCAGTACAAACAGTGCAGGAAGCAGCGGATACCCCGGCGTGCGGTAGGGGACTGTGCTATTTGCTGTTCGATCGCGACGGCGATAGACGAACACCGTGCAGACTATCAACCCAAAGAAGATCCAGTCGGCAAATACGACGTAATCCAGCAGCTGCCCATAAGTACCGGAAAGCACGAGCACGATCGCCCAGACTGCCTGGATGACGATTCCTCCTGACGGCGTGCGATAACGTGGATGCAGCCGCGACGCGAAACGAAAGAAGAGGCCATCTGCCGCCATTGCCTGAAGCATTCGCGGCGCCGAAAGAACTCCGCTGTTCACGAATCCGATTGTCGAAACCATGATCCCTGCAGCCATGAGCGCCCCACCGGCAGGTCCAATCACAGCGCGCATCGTATCAGCAGCAGGTGCGAGACTATTCGCGAGACCACCCGGCCCGAGCGCTCGTATGTAAGCGAAGTTCGCGAGGAGATATGTTGCGAGCACAATCGCGGTTCCGACCGTCAACGCACGCGGAAGCGTTCGCTCAGGATTTACGATCTCGCTCGCGATGTTGTTGGAGTACTGCCATCCGCCGTATGCAAACAGCACAGGAATGAGTGCGTAGCCGAGTGCGCGTATCATGCTGAGACCTTCTATGGGCGCGATATCGCTTTGCGCCGAGGCTGATCCACTCGCGAAGAAAATGCCTGTCGCGATGAGTATCGCGAGAGCAAGCAGCTTGAGAATGGTGAAGATATTCTGCGTTATGCTGCCGGATCGCACGCCATAATAGTTGATGCCCGACAGGACGATCAGAAGTGCTGCGGCTAACGGCTTGATGTAACTCGTTGAAAGCTGAAACAGATCCGCAGTGTAGCGCGCAAACGTTACTGCTACTGCGGCGATTCCTCCGCTGTTGATGATGATGAGGAATGTCCAGCCGTAAAGAAATGCCGGCAGCGGCCCGAACGTCTCGGTGATGTAAATGTATCCGCCGCCAGCTTCAGGCCTGCGTGCGCCGAGCTCGGCGAATGTGAGCGCGCCGATGAGCGCAATTGCGCCGCCCACGATCCACGCAGCGAGAATGAATCCGGTTGTATGTACTCGCTGCGCAACGATCGCGGGATTGAGGAATATCCCCGCTCCAATGATGCCTCCGACGACAACCATCGTCGTATCGAATACGCCGAGGCGACGGGCATAATTGCCTTGTCCCGCTGAGGGGGCAGTCATTTCATAAGAATATCATTCCTCCTGCGTCTGCAGAATGATGCAGCGACGGTTACTTCTCGATAGCGGGGATGATCCAGCGCGGAATGACGTCCTTGATAAGGAAGAATCCGCCGCGATCATTGTAATTCCCGCCAAATCCTGCGACGACAAGATCGAGATCAGGAATCAACACCGAGAACTGTCCGCCATTGCCGCTGGCGTAGTAAGCGCGAATGGTTTTCCCTTTGTATTTGTAGGGAGTGCTCCACCAGAGATATCCGTAATCGACGTCCGACTTGGCGAGGAACTCCGTTTCTGCGAGCGGACTCAAGCCGCTCCGCGCCTCGAGCGATTCGCGAACCCATGCGCCACTCACTATTCGCTTGCCGTTCCACGTTCCGCCATTTGCGAACAGCTGCGCAAATTTCGCGAAGTCACGGAGCGTCCACATGGAACCGCCGCCCATGTACGAATGCCCGACCGGATCGAGCACCAGCGCGTAACGCCCCATCTGAAGCGGCGCGCCAACGAGATCCCACGCGAGATCGATGAAGGACTTTCCGGTCGCGCGCTCGATAACGTTCCCGGCGAGGAATGGATTGATCGAGCAGTAGACGCCTTTTGCTCCGGGATCACGAATCATCTTGAGACCGACGACGACACTCAGCCAGTCAGGAATCGAATCCTGGTTGGTGAGATATTCCTCGCTGCCCGGATGGTATTCATCCTCCCAGTCGTCGCAGTCGAGTCCTGAAGACATCGTGATGAGGTGACGGAGCTGGACTGCGCGCTTGCGTGGCTCGAGCGATGCTGCCGGCAGCCCCATCGTCTCGAACACGGGAGTTGCTGGACTTACTTTCATTCCAGCGTGCATCGCGGCACCAAGCAGGACCGTCACGAGAGTCTTCGCGGCAGAGCGAGTGTTGTGAAGCTGGTCTGCGCTCCCGCCATAGAAGTATTCTTCGAGAACGAGCTTGCCGTGACGCGCGACGAGTATGCCGTGCGGGCGGAATGCGTTTGCGCTGTCTGCAGGATCGTTGATGATGCCTCGCACCATCGATGCGAGCCTGTCCTCTGACATTCCAACATCGCGTGCGCGCGCGACGGTCCATCCATCAACTTTCTTCCTTGGCGCAGCGTACGTATAGCTCGCTTTTGGAAATCCGCGCGCATAAAAGTAAGTGAAGCTGTCGCGTGGGACCTTCACGAAGTCATGGGTGGCGGATCGTAGATAGACACTCAGCTTATCTTCCTGAAGAACTCCTTTCGCGATAGTCGTGTCCTGCTTGTTGCGCAGATAAACAACGTTGCCCTCGCGCACGAGATGATCGAGGCCGATGAACCGGCCCTGATTGCGTTCCGGATTGCGAAGGAACGCCCCAAGCTTTCCGTCGGCACGGGGCTTCACTTCCATATAGAAGGTGAACTCGTTGCCATGCGGCTCGAGGTTGCCGGAATAGCAATCTGTGCCGCACGCTGACAGGAAGACTGGCATTGCTGTCTGGATGGGAATCCATTGTCCCATTATCGAGGAGCGCCCGCGTAGGAAATGCCCGACGAATCGTCCGGCAGAAGGAAGCGCGAAATGAACTGAGTCGCCTTCGACCCTGACGGCTGCCACACGTGATCCAATGGTCGCCTGCCATCCGGTCGCCGCACGAGTAATGCGCAGCTCGCCCTCCACAGAAGGCGGGGCATAACGCGTCGATTGCCATAGACCGACCAGTGTCGTGTCCTGGGACCACGCAGCGGACACGAGTCCGGTCGACATAGCGAGCGAAAGTAGGAGTGCTTTCTTCATGTTCTTTCGACAAGGATCGTTGGACCAGCGATCTCACGCTGCCCTTATATCCGAAATGGATATATCCACAGCGGATATATTGTCAAGAGCGTTTTAACCGCGGGATTTGAAGTCGGCGGTCGTTATTCCGAACATTGTAGCCCGTTCAATCAGTGGGGCGACGGAATAAGGATCCGGGCTAGCGGACATCGTGGAAAAAAAGTTCCAAGAGGAACTTTTTTTCCACGATGTCCGCTAGCTCTGCCGTTGATCTGGATTGCTTCGACCCGCAACTGGCAGCTGCCATCCCCGCCTGATCGCTGTGTAGCGCAGCGCGAAGCACAGCACGCCTCCGAGAATCGCGAAGAGAGCTGTGGGAAGGGAAGTCATTCGGCCGATGACAACAACTGACGCGCCTGCCATCGCTGCAAGAGCGTAGATATCGCCTCGCATTA
>DASUXX010000415.1:0-7471 GCA_036377755.1 Gemmatimonadaceae bacterium | reverse complement strand
CCGTATTCCGTCGCGGTGATTCCGCGAAAGTCGTCGTCGCATATGACGTCGCATTGAGAAAGGAGCTCGACTCGATCACGGTGTGGGGCGCACTCGCGCTTGCACCAGATGAGCATTCGCCCGTTATCTCATCGACAGACAGCGCTGAGAGAAGAGGCGCGATGAGTGTGATGGTCCTGCCTCAACCGCATGTCGTAAGTCTCGAGGTAATCGACACAGTTGCCCACCGCGGTGCGGCATGGAGTAGATCTGTCGTTTCGATCACACCGCTCAAGCCGGGAGAAATCGCGATCTCCGACCCTCTGCTTTATGATCCCGGTGAGGAAGAGATCGGCGACCTCGAGTCGGCGATGCGCACCGCGGTTGGGAGCAACACGATCAAGCGCGGCAAGATCGGACTCTACTGGGAGATGTACGGCCTCGCGCAAAGCGACAGCACGCGCCCGATATCGCTGACTCTCACCCGCATCAATCAGGGAGCGCTGCGAAAGCTCGGCGAATCGATGGGGCTCACATCTCGAATGAGCCCACTCAAGATTCAGTGGAATCAGTTCGCTACAGGAATGATCGCATCACGATCTATTGCACTCGATCTCACGCAGATCCCGCGTGGGCGCTACCTGCTTCGCATCGATGCGGGCGGTGCTGCGACGTCGAAGGAGATCGTAATCGACTAGCTGCGGAAGCGTGACTTGAGCTTGAGGAACTGCTTCTCGTAGAGATGCCAGCTAAGCAGCGCAAGCAATATCGTCGTTGCCATTCCAACCAGCGTAAACGCGATCGCGGCCGGCACATCTGACCCGCCAACGGTTGGGAATCCCGCAATCGTAAATCGCAGTCCTTCAAACGCGACGATGACTGGAAGGTGCAGAACGTAAATGCCGTAGCTGTACTTCCCGAAAAAGCGGAGCACCCGCGACCTGAACATTCGCTGATACCACGTCCATCGCTTGTGCGCGTTCATCGCGATTACGAGCAGCGCAGCCGAAGCAACGGCAAGCAGCGGAAAGCCGACAGTCTGCATCACCGGCTCGAATCCATCGAAGCGAAGATCCGGAAGGTTCAGCACAACGAGTATCGCTACAGCAGCGATAAATACTCGCGGTGCAAACCGCTCGATCTGAATTCTGAGACCTGGCTCACGCATCGCTGACGCAAGCCATGCACCGATGCCGAGTGTGCCGATGCGCGCCGGAGTGAGAACGTATCCCGCGGTATGACTGTAAGGCGTGGTCATCAGATAGAGGCGGAATACGAGTGCAAACGGAATCAGTAAAAGGCAGATCGTTCGCAGCCGCTTCGACGAGACGAGAAGTACCAGCGCCGGCCACACGAGATAGAACTGCTCTTCGACCGCGAGCGTCCAGAAATGGTTGAGGCCGTGCGGAACTACAGCATCCTTTACGATGCTGAGATTGTTGGACATGTAGGTCCAGAACCACAGCTGCGATTCTCGGCCCCTCGCAAATGGTCCATTCGGATCCAATCCGATTACAGCGGGCGCGACCCAGAACCATAGAAACAGGAATCCGTAGTACAACGGGAATATTCTCAGCGCGCGCCGCGCGTAGAAGTTTCTGAAGTAGTGTTCCTGGCCTTTTGCGTCGAGAAGAATTCCGGTGATGAGAAAACCGGAGAGTACAAAGAAGAGGTCGACGCCTATCCATCCATTCTGAAAGACGTTGTAAAGCGCCTGCTCTGCCCCGTCATCGGGGCGCGCGCCGAGCCAGAAATGGCCAAGCATTACCATGACGATCGCGATTCCCCTTACTCCATCGAGCTCGGGGATATACGCGCGAACATGATGTTCTTCCTGACCGGCTCCCTTCTCCAGCGAGAGAGCCCTTCGTGGCTCGGTACCGCTGTCTGTTTTTGGTCGCTGTCGTGGCTGAGCCAGCGCGTTCCTTCGTGCTGCTATCGGGGCCTTGCCGCTCGTTCCATTCTACAACCTAGTCGATCCGGACGTATCGCAAAGCCGTCCCCACAACGAGACCGATCGCGTACCCATATGGGAGCCCGGCCGCGATCAATCCTACGATCACCACAATGAGCAGAGACCGGTAATCCTCCGCCTGGTCGCGAATCATCGAGATCAGAGCTGCAGCCTCGAAGAACAGCAGCACACCAAGTACCGGCAGCGGGAAAATTCCAACGAGCTGCTGGAATCCGGCCGAGAAAAACAATCCCAGCACGAGAAAGATCGATCCGTAGATGATGATCGATCCACCAGTGCGCGCCCCGAACGTGTAATGCCCTACAAGCCCGCCCGACCCGTGACATGTTGGGACGCCGCCAAAGAATGGATTCACGAGATTCATCAGCGCGTACGTGTAACTCAGCTTCCGCACCGTAATCTCCCGCTCAGGAAACAAATCCTCGGCCACCTGTCGCGTCGCGAGGATGGAGTTACCGAGTGAGAGGGGAATCTGCGGCAATGCGAGGAGCATGAATCCAGCAGCGATATCGTCGAGCCCAACTGCGCGCGGCACCGGCAAAGTGAATCCCGCGGCGTTGCTGAAATCAGTTCCCGTCAACTTGAAGGTGAATGCGTAAATGACGCCGAGCACGACCACCGGAATAGCCGGCGGGAATCGCCGATGGCCAAATAGCGCAATGATGATCGTGAATCCAATCGCTGCGAGGATGTAACCGCGCAATCCGTCGGCCTGCACGTAATCCTTGAGTGCGAGCATCGCGAGCTGGATCCCAAGGCCGAGCTGCAATCCGCGGATCACAGCTTTTGGAACTACACGCGCAAGCCAGGTGATGCCGCCGGTGAAGGTGAGGAGCAGCATTGCGATGCCAATGGCGAGTCCGCCACCATATAGAACCGGCGGAGCGATCTTCTGCGTGATCACGAGAACTGCAACTGCCTTCAATGGTTGAACGGGCATCGGCATGCGATATCGCACAGCCGTAAACCATTGCATCAGCCCGAACATCACGAGCACGCTCGCGCTGTGCAGCCCGGACGCGAGAATCATCCCGACTATGAGAGGAAGATCGGTTCCGATATCGCCGAACGCGCCAGCAAGCTCGTTGCGATCGAACCTCAAACCACCGGATGGCAGGTTGGCACCGTCGACGGCGCGCTCATTCCGATTTATCAGCGTCTCAGGCCCGCTCATCCGTATATTGTACGCCTGCAGTGAACCCGAAACTACATGACTGACTTTACAATAGAAATCGACAATGCGGTGAAGCGCTATGCGGAGCATGTCGCTGTGCGCGACTTGTCGCTCCGCGTTCCGCGCGGCGCTGTCTACGGCCTGCTCGGCCCAAACGGCGCCGGCAAGACGACGACAATCCGCATGATCCTGAACATCATCGCGCCTGATGCAGGCTCGATTCGCATTCTTGGGCGACCATCGACAGACCTCTCGATCACCGATCGCATCGGATATCTCCCCGAAGAGCGCGGCCTGTATCGCAAGATGCAGGTGCGGCGCGTCCTGAGATTTCTCGCCGAGCTGAAGGGAATGAATGCGCGCGATGCTGACGCGCGAATCGACAGCTGGCTCGAGCGCTTCGATCTCAAGACTGCCGACAAAGACTGGGGACTCTCGAAGATCGACGAGCTCTCGCGCGGAATGCAGCAGAAGGTGCAGTTCATCGGAACGCTTCTGCATGATCCGGATCTCGTAATTCTCGACGAGCCGTTCTCCGGGCTCGATCCGATCAATGCGCAGGCCTTGAAGGACACCATCGTCGATCTCAAGCGCCGCGGCAAGACAGTGATCTTCTCGACGCACATCATGGACAATGCGGAACGCATCTGCGATTCCGTCTGCATCATCGCGCGCGGCGAGAAAGTTCTCGACGGCTCTATCAACGACATCAAGGAATCACACGGCACACGCAACATCGCGCTGGCGCTCAATGGTCCGCCGTCGAGCCAGGTCTCGACGATTCTCTCGGACAGATCTCTTGTGAATCGTGTCGATGATTCGAACAGATACTTCGAGGTCGAGCTCGCGGATGGAGCTGATCCACAGTCATTGCTTCAGCGTGTTCTCGCGACGGGGGCGACAATCAACAGGTTCGAGATCGTGCGCCCTTCACTGCATCAGATCTTCCTCGAGCGCGTCGGCGCTACGGGCGTCGAAGTGGGGATGAGCGGACATGGGTAAGCTCTGGACGATCACCAAACGCGAGTATCTCGAGCGCGTAAGGACAAAGTGGTTCATCATCGCGACGGTCTTCGGCCCGATTTTCTTTGGCGCGATCATCATCGTTCCCGCGTTGATGGCGAAGAAGTCGAAATCATCACAGGACTACAGCAACACCCGCATCCTCGACGCAACCACGACCGGACTCGGCAACCGTATCGCCCAGTCGATCAGCCGTGGGCGAACTGCTGGAGGCGCAGAACCACAGGTTGTGCTTGTGAAGCCAGGCGATCTCACGCAGGCCGAGAGCACCGCAACGCACGACGTGATGAACAAACAGATCAGCGGATATCTCATCGCTGACCAGCTGACTCTCAACGGTGAGACAGTTCGTTATGCCGGTCGCAATGCGACTGCTATCGGCGACATGGAGAGACTGCGATCGGCGGTGCGAGAAGCGGTGCTCGCGAAGCGTCTCGAGGGAGCTGGAATCGATTCGAGCAAGGTACGCGACATCACCTTCATGCCGCTGCGATTGAGCTCAGACAGAATTACCGATAAGGGTCGTGGCGGATCGGGAACGGTGAGCATCATCTTCGCGGGCGTCGTCGCGTTCCTGTTGTACATGACGATCGTGCTGTATGGGCAGAACGTGCTGCGTGGAGTGCTCGAGGAGAAGACGACACGCGTTGCAGAAGTCGTAGTCTCGAGCGTGCCGTCGGAAACACTTCTCGCGGGGAAAATTCTTGGAGTCGGAGGCGTTGGAATCACTCAGCAGATTCTGTGGCTTGCGACGACGATTTTGATGTTCAAGCTGCGCCAGCCCATTCTCGAGAAGTTCGGCGTCGCGACGATGCCGTTCGCGCTTCCCGACATTTCGATCGGCCTCGCCTTATTGCTGCTTCTGTTCTTTCTTCTCGGGTTCATCTTCTACTCGGCGCTCTATGCCGCAGCGGGAGCATCGGTCAATACTGAGCAGGAAGCGCAGCAGGCGGTTCAGCCGATGATGCTCTTGTTGGTTGCAACGGCGATCTTCATCAATCCGATTCTGATCAATCCGACATCGACACTTGCAACGGTGATGTCACTGCTTCCCTTCTCTGCTCCGATCATCATGCCGCTGCGACTGGCACTGGGAAGTGTGCCGTGGTATGAGGTTGCAATCTCGGTCGCGGGAATTGCGCTCGCGTGTCTTGGGGCGACGTGGCTTGCTGCTCGTATTTATCGAGTCGGACTGCTCATGTATGGTAAGCGGCCGACTCTTAGAGAGATGGCTCGCTGGGTTTCGTATTCTCGATAACGTTTACTGAAGCGGCTATAGAAAACCCTGGACACGGAGATACGGAGGAAACGGAGGTTTCACGGAGTTTTCTTTTGTTTTGTTCTTCGCCAACGCTACAGCTTGTTGCGTGCGAAGTGATCAAAAACAAAAAGGTATTCCTCCGTGTAACCTCCGTTCCTCCGTATCTCCGTGTCCAGGGTGTTCTATAGCCGCTTCAGTAGAGAGCTAGTTCGTCGCCTGCGCCGACATCGGCGTCTCGCAATAACGATCGAACGCTCCGACAAGATCCTCAGCAATCTCTCCAGCAGTGCGCCCCTCGATCTGGTGACGCTCGAGCATGAAAACGAGCTTGCCGTCCTTCAGGAGACCGATCTGCGGCGATGAAGGCGGATAGCCCGTGAAGTACGAGCGCGCGCGCTGCGTCGCAGCAACGTCCTGACCTGCGAACACCGTCGTAAGAGCGTCAGGCTTCACTGCATGCTGAAGCGCTTTTGCGACAGCGGGGCGAGCGTTGCGGGCTGCGCAGCCGCAGATCGAGTTCACGACGACAAGCGTCGTGCCCTTTGATTCCTTGAGCTTCGAGTCGACTTCTTCCGGCGTTCTCATCTCTTCAACGCCGAGCTGCACGAGCTCCTGGCGCATCGGCGTTACATATCTCTCATCGTACATCGTGACTTTACCTCAGCTTGTCGTGTTTACGTCTGTTACCGAATAATAAAGGGTCGTATTCGTCCTTCCTACCGCTGTGCCGGCGGTCGATGAATTCTTCGCCGGGAATCCCCGCCTTAACCGTCCCCTCGCTCCACGCTGCGTGCTCTTTCTTGAGAATCATGTAGCGGACCCATTTTACGACTCCTGCAAGAATCAGTGCGAAAATCGAGATCGTCGCGACGCGCCAGAGCAACGTATTCGCTGCAATTCCCGGCCAGTCGCTGAAACGTGCCGCTGCATTCGAGCCGAGGGGCTCGCGGCCAAGCCAGATCAGCACGAGACTCATTACCATCTCGGCCGCACCTTCTATTACCGCGAAAACCGGCGCACGCCACAGCCAGTCGCGGATTGGGAAGCGACTTATATGGAGCGTTGCCATCAACAATAAAAAGAACGCGCCGAACATCAGAGCGATTGCAACCGATGATGGTGACGTTGCTCGCGTCAGAACCATCATGCGAAAGAGGCGGGCAATGATACCCGTCACGAACGCAATCTCGAATATCGACTTCGCAAGGCGGGCGAATGCTGCCGGCTCGCGGACTCGTACCGCGCCGGAGAGGCGTTGCCGCAAACGCTCCGAATTCTGACTCGCGATGAAATCGCGCATAATGCCCTCTATGCTAACGACGAATTGTCGTTTCGATAGCATCAAACGCGGAACTGCGTGCTGCCGGTCGCCGGCGTCCGGTCTCCGGCAACGGTCGCCGGCTACCGGCGGTCTGCAATCGGCAAAACAGAACAGCATAGCGCGCGTTACCTCTGTTCCGTAGTTCCGCTTTGCCGGTTGCCGGTAGCAGGTTGCCGACCGCCGATGCCGGAGACCGACCGCGGGCGACCGGCAGCGCGCTTTTCAAGAAAACGTTTCAATTGTGTAACAGGGCGGAGTTACCAAACCAATAATCGGGTAGTCGTTAAAGCATGCATAACCGTCTCTGGATTGCGGGAATCCTCGCTGCAACGCCGATAATGGTGTTAAGCCCAGCAGCATTCCCCGCATCAAACGAAGCCGGCTGCGTACATGCGACGGCCGGCGCCCGCTACAACCAGCGGCACTTTACCTCGCTGATGCGCCGTAAGGACGCTAAAGCCGAGCGTACTCTGATTGAGTACAATGTCGAGCGAGTGAAATCGCGCGAGATAAAACCGGTAAACGATCCTGTCGTGTGTGAGCGCGCGGCGCTGGCCTATGGCCGAGCTGTGCAGCAGGACGAGTCGGGCCGCAAAGTTCACATCCTGCGTGTCGGCGATCGCTTTATCGTAATGGATCCTGATTTTGTTCCCGATGATCATCATCGCGCGGTGACGTTCGATTCAACCTTTGCAAAACCGCTGGCCGTAGTTGCGGAATGAAGTAGCGAACGGATTT
>DASUXX010000414.1:0-2897 GCA_036377755.1 Gemmatimonadaceae bacterium | reverse complement strand
GCTTTTCTCAATTCGGCTGTCAAAGCTGGGTGATGCGCACGTCCTCCCACTGACTCCCACCGCAATGCACATCCATCGATTTCTTCTATTGTCATTGTCTGTTCCTCTCGCCGCAATTGCACAGACCCCCCAGCAGAACCGAACCGTACCAGTAATGCGCGCCGAGCGTGCGCAATCGACGATTCATATCGACGGAAAGCTCGACGAAGCCGCGTGGCAGAAAGCGGCGCCTGCAACTCAGTTCACTCAGAGCTATCCCGATGTTGGCGCAGCGCCCACTCAGAAAACTGAAGCGCGTATTCTCTATGATGACGATGCGCTCTATGTCGGAGTCAGGATGTACGACGCACATCCCGATTCCATTGCAGCTCAGCTGGCGCGTCGCGATGCGTCAGGGATCTACTCCGACTGGCTGCATGTCGTCATCGATTCCTATCACGATCGTCGGAACGGCTTCCGGTTCTCGGTAAACCCGAAGGGCGTTCAGAAAGACGTGCTGCATTCCGACGATCGCACGGAGGATCTCAACTGGGACGCCGTGTGGGAAGTAGGCACACTCGTCGATTCACTTGGATGGGTTGCCGAATATCGAATCCCGTTCTCACAGCTGCGCTTCGGTGGCGCAGCGAAAGGCGTGGAAAGAGTGTGGGGACTGCAGATTCAGCGTGATATCGCAAGACGCAGCGAAAGAGATTCATGGGCCCCCTGGAAGACGAATGACGCCGGCTACATCTCGTTCGCCGGTGATCTCACCGGTATCTCCGACATTCCGACCCCGCAGCATCTCGAAGTGATGCCGTATGTCAGCGCGAAGTTGAATCGCGCGCCGGGGAACAAGGCGAATCCATTTTACAGTCTCAATGATTTCGATCAGTCCGCTGGCGCCGACATCAAATACGGCTTACCCGGTGGTCTGACGCTCACGGGGACGATCAATCCTGATTTCGGACAGGTCGAAGTAGATCCTGCAGTCGTAAATCTTTCTGCATTCGAATCGTTCTTTCCTGAGAAGCGCCCCTTCTTCGTCGAAGGCGCAAGCATCTTCAACCTCGGCAGGTATCGCAGCGGTCCGGGATACGGATCACAACAGATCTTCTACTCGCGCCGCATCGGCCGTGCGCCGCAACGCTTCGCGAATGGAGAGTTCGTCGATTCACCGGATGCAACAACGATTCTCGGCGCAGCGAAGATCACAGGGAAAGCTGGTCCATGGACGATCGGAATTCTCGATGCCGTAACGCCTGAAGAAAAAGCCAGCGTTATCGATGGCGATGGGAATCGCAGCAAGACCCCGGTAGAGCCTGCGACGAACTATTTCGTCGGCCGCATGCGCCGCGACTTCAATCAGGGGAACACCATCATCAGTGGTGGTGGCACTGCGGTGAATCGCGACGTCGGTGATCCGGTGTTCAAGGATCTGCTGCGCTCACGCGCGAATGTCGGAGCGATCGACTTCGAGCATCAGTGGGACAATCGCGTATGGGCTTTGACCGGAGCGTTTGCAGCATCGCAGATCGCGGGATCGGAGACGGTGATTACGAATGCTCAAAGATCGAGCGCGCGTTACTACCAGCGTCCTGATGCGGACTATCTCGAGCTCGATCCGAATGCCACGACATTGAACGGCCACAGCCTGATACTTGGTCTCGTTAAGTCAGGAACGTGGTCGATGGGAGCGACAGCAAAGCAGATCAGCCCGGGATATGAAGTGAACGATCTCGGATTCATGGGTCGAGTCGACTATCGCAATTTCGGAATCAGCGGCGGCTATCTCGACAACACTCCGGGAAAATATTTCCGCGACTGGAATGTGTCAGCGGGAACGAATCACGCATTCAACTTCGGCGGCGATCGCATCTGGACGAGCTTCTTCAACAACGCGAGCGCGACGTTCAAGAACCTCTGGTACATCGGCGGAGGAACCGAATACGATCCGGGTGCATTCGATGATCGTCTCACGCGCGGCGGACCTGTTGGGAAGCAGCCGACGCAGTACGGTGGGTACTTCTACGGCGGATCCGATTCCCGCAAGCAGATCTCTTACTACTGGAACATCAACTTCTACGGAGATGTCGACGGCGGCTACAGCAGGAGCTACTTCCCCGAGATCGATATCCGGCCAAGCAGCTCGGTCTTGATCGCATTCGCCCCTGGGCTCAGCTACTACTACAACACCATTCAATACGTGCGCTCCGCAACCGATCCGCTTGCTGTCGAAACCTTCGGCAATCGCTATGTCTTTGCAGGGTTGCATCAGACGACGTTGTCTGCAACGACACGCGTATCATGGACACTTTCGCCGCAGCTGTCATTCCAGCTGTATGCGCAGCCATTCGCGTCATCGGGACGCTACAGCGGGTTCAAGGAGCTCGCGAAGCCTCGCACTCGTGACTACATCGTGTACGGCAAGACGGGCAGCAGTACTATCACGACAACGGACCAAGGCGGGAATAAGGTGCAATACACGGTCGATCCCGACGGTCCGGGCGCAGCACCATCATTCACCATCTCCAATCCTGACTTCAGCGTTCAGTCATTGCGCGGCAATGCGGTTGTACGGTGGGAATACCGACCCGGTTCTGCACTGTTCTTCGTGTGGCAGCAGCAGCGCAGCGGTTTCCAGCCATTCGAGGGCGAATTCAGGACGGGCAATGCTGTGCGCGACATCTTCAGCCAGCCAACGAACGTCTTCCTCATCAAGGCGACATACTGGTTCGCCCGATGAGGATTAAGGATGCGCTGGACTTGTATGAGGATTAAGGACCCGTTGACTGATATGACTGGGCTGTTGTCAAGAGCGGCGGTGGATGCCAAAAAACTGAGCATAAGGTTGAGTGGGCCGGCTGGCATCGACGGTTGATCCTACTGATATACGCCGGTTAACGAGCATTGCTGCT
>DASUXX010000413.1:0-2650 GCA_036377755.1 Gemmatimonadaceae bacterium | reverse complement strand
AAACCAGTCGGGAAGATCTGGCTGCTGCACAGCGGTGGCTTCTACTACGTCGAGAAAACTCTTCTCGAAGGTGAGCGGCTTCCGCATGGTGTTCACTGGTTCAAGTGGCAGGCGTATACAACGTGGCTTAGTGGTGTCGCTTTGTTGATAGTCGTTTACTACCTCGGCGGTCGTGCAGTCATGAGCGATGGGTCGTTGTCCCATTCTCAAGCCGCACTGATCGGCGCAGGCGCAATCCTCGGTGGATGGGCGTGGTACGAGATTACGCAGCGCTTCATCGCGCCTCGTGCCCCAGCGCTGGCGGCCATCCTGTTTTTCCCGGCATTCATCGTGTTGGCGATTGTGCTGACTCAGGTTCTCAACGGCAGAGCGGCGTTCCTTCATGTTGGGGCACTGATGGGCACCATCATGGCAGGAAACGTTTTCTGGACCATCGTTCCTTCGCAGCGCGAGCTCGTGAAATCCGTGGAATCCGGCGGCGGTGGGCTTTCCGAAGTGAGCGCTCGCGCCAAGCGCGTCTCCGTCCACAACAACTACTTCACGTTCCCTGTGATCGCGTTGATGGTGAGCAATCACTTCTCGGCAGTTTACGCGAGCAGTGATAACTGGGTGCTGCTGCTGGTGATTCTTGCCGGCGGCGCGCTGATCCGCCACATCCTCAACATCCGCTGGACATTCGCTGCGTGGAAGCTGGCGCTCGCCGGAGCGATAGCGGGCACTCTCATATTCTTGTGGGCAGGAATGAACATAGGCGCGCCGTCTGCGGCTGCTCTTCCACAAACCGCAGGGCCGGTATCATTCGAGGATGCGAGGCACATCATCGATCGGCGTTGCGCCGTATGTCATTCAGAGCGGCCGACAGACCTGACGTTCGGCCCTGCGCCTGCTGGAGTAATGTTCGATACGCAAGCGCAGATCGAAGCGCGCGCTGCACGGATACGCGAGAGAGCATTCGTGACGAGGACAATGCCACCCGCGAACAAGACACACATCACTGATGACGAGCGCGCAATGCTTGGACGCTGGGCGGAGGCTGCAAGCAGATGAATGAATCACGGAGACTCCTGCAGCACTTTCTCGCTGCGCTCGCCTATCGAACACAGAAGGCATTGCGCGGCGCACCCGCAGATTTCTCGGAGTTCTGCGCGGGCAACCGTGTGCGTACTCCTCACGAGCTCATATGGCACATGACCGGGCTCATGGGATATGCGCGCACGTACTTTCACGGCGGCGTGTTCGGTCCTGACGAAGCTCCGCGTCTGGACACATTCGCGCACGAAGTCGAGCGGTTTCATCAGACTCTCACGCTGCTCGCGCACGACTTCAGCAATCCGTCGCTCACGGCCAGAATTTCCGATCAGCAGTTTCTTCAGGGACCGCTTGCGGACGCGATGACGCACGCAGGACAGCTCGCAATGCTGCGGCGTCTGCACGGCGAGCCTGTTGCATCCGAGAATTTCATCTTCGCTCAGATCAGCCCGGAGAACCTGAGCTCGAATCAGCCGCCGCCTGCAGCGCCCGATCGTAACTGGACTCCGGAGTCGGGACATCAGCCTCCCGGAGCCGGCAAATCGTAATTCGCCGCTGACAAGCGTCGCTTCACCGTCGATATCGCGCAGCGTGCGCAGGTGAATGACTGAGTCGCGTGATTCTTGCTCCTCACAACGGTGAAATCTGTGCAAGAATCAGCATGATAAGGAAATTCGCTGCTTTCGTAACTGTTTCTGTTTCATCGGCGTGCGGGCCGTCAGCGCATCTCCCGCTGCAAGCAGGTATCGGCCCCGCGCCGCAGCTGCCAGCGCCTCGCGAATCGTTGATTCCGCTCGTGAATGTCGTCGACGCAAAGGGCTGGCGCTCCGGTTACAAGCCCGAAGCATCGAATGGACTGCGCGTTAATGCTTTTGCGCGTGATCTCTCGCATCCGAGATGGCTCTACGTACTCCCCAACGGCGATGTGCTCGTCGCAGAAACCAATGCTCCTGATCGGCCGGATGACAGCAAAGGAATAAAGGGATTTTTCTTCAAGTACTTCCAGGGTAAGGCGGGTGGAGGTGTGCCAAGTTCCAATCGGATTACGCTGCTCCGTGATACCGATGGTGATGGCGTTGCCGACACCCGCTCAGTTTTTATCTCACGGTTGTATTCGCCATTCGGAATGGCGCTCGTTGACAACAACTTCTATGTCGCGAATGCCGATGCGGTCGTTCGCTTCCCGTACACTCAGGACGCTCTGCATATAACCGCGCCGCCTGTTCGCCTGGTTCAACTCCCCGGCGGTACGATCAATCACCACTGGACAAAGAGTCTCATCGCCAGCCGTGACGGATCCCGACTATATGTTGGAGTGGGATCCAACAGTAACGCGGCGGAAAACGGAATCGATCAGGAATTCGAGCGGGCCGCTGTCTGGGAGATCGATGCTGCAACAGGCGCGCATCGGGTTTATGCATCGGGTCTTCGCAATCCCGTCGGAATGACGTGGGAACCGACAACAGGCGCGCTCTGGGTAGCTGTAAATGAGCGCGACGAGCTCGGAAGCGATCTCGTTCCTGATTACATGACGTCAGTGAAAGACGGAGGATTCTATGGATGGCCGTACAGCTATTACGGCAACCACGTCGACACGCGCGTCAAGCCACAGCGTCCCGAC
>DASUXX010000412.1:0-4320 GCA_036377755.1 Gemmatimonadaceae bacterium | reverse complement strand
TGGTTGTGGCTGAGGTGGATTGCCGGGCTTTCCACCGAAACTGTCCTGCGCTGAGCTCGCGGTCGAGAGCAGTGCGAGCGAAGCAATGATAACAGTGGCTTGTGTGAAGACTCCGCGTGTTGTGTTGGATTTCATCTGATCACCTTCATCTGTGTGGCCTCGATTCCGTACTGACCGGGGTTGAAGGTGGGATCCTTGGTGAGGATGTAAGCGTCCTGATTGTTCACGCGCCATGCATTGCCATATGTGTGGTCGAGCTGGACAGGAGAGTTGTCGACGGGATCCATGTAGGTATCCACACCGCGAATCGCTTCGAGGCTGCGGCGCTGAATCTGGTCATCAGTCGATTCGCCCGGATACACCTCGCTGCCGCCTCTGCTGCCGCCGGATCCGCCTCCGCTGCCGGCTCGATCGAATCCCGACATGCGGTGGAACGCCGCAATGTTGTTTCGTGTTGCCTCCGCTCCACCGGCGACAATGAGTGCAGCGCGCTGACGAGTGCCTTCAACGGCTATTCCGCCGCGCTGCTGCTGGATCTCGAACAGCCTGTCCAGCCAGTTGCCGTTCGGTAAGATCGAGCGGCGTGCTGCCTCGACGAGCTCGAAGTTCAGCTGCCCGTTCGGTGCAAAAGCGGCGAACGTGCCGAGAGTGGAGCCTGACGATGATGTGAGCGCGGTGCCACCCATTGGGTTGGCCATCGCGGACGAGAAGAACACGGCGGATACGCCTGCCATTCCACGCATGTCGACACCGTCCTGCGTGTATGCGAACAGGATCTCACCCCCGTCTGCCTGCACGCGCGCGTTCGACAAGCCAGCAGCATAGAACTGCTGCTGCGTGCGCTGCGCGTATTCGGTTGCGGCGGTCGCGTAGTCAGGACGATCACGGTAGTCGATGATGCGAGCGTCCTGAAAGCGGCGCTGCACCCATGATTCGAGATACTCGCGCGCGCTCGAGAACGCAGCAGGTATGCAGCCGCCACTGCCTGTGGTGTTTGCCTTCGACCACACTTCAGTGGGAAAGATCGCGATTCCTGATTTTCCATCGGGCGAGATGGCCTGCCAGTCTACCACAAATGCCTGAGCACATTGACCTGATTGGCCCGTGACACCGCCCCGGCCTCTCCATCCCACTGGGACGAGAACAGACATCGCAGGCATGGCGGCGATGACTCCGGGATCATCGATGGTTGCGCGCTGCAGCATCAACGCTCCTTCAGGCAGCGGAGCAGTCGGGCGAAGTGGCGCGTTGTTTTCGCGACCAGGCTGCGCACCGCCGTTTTCGGCAATGCCGTCCGACGAGCGCGATTGCGCATCGCCGTTGACACAGGCGATCAGTGAAGCGCAAATCAGCAAGAGACGGCCGGGTGACACGACAAAACGTATACGTGATTTCATGGACACGGGCACCAGGTTAGTGTGGCTATCCGTATAAGCGCGATTCTGCCCCGACGAGGCTCATCGCAGATTCATGCCATCTGCGCGGCGGCAAAACGTACGGCGATCGAAGGACTGCCGCTACACGTTTCCATCTCTATAGTATGCCCAGCCCGTCCGGAGAATCTTTGTATTCGGAAACAGGTGATGAGCGTCTATATGGTAGTCCCGCACTACCTGAAAGCATTCAATGCAATGCCTCTTCGCTGCACCCTTCGAATAACCCTTTGTTGTTCCCTGCTCGCCTCATGTGATGGTGCAGGCTCGATGCGCGCACCTTCTGCTCCCCGGCCCACCGCGGCCGAGGCAGCAGGTGATTCAGTCCTTGGAAGATTGTTTGCTGACGCACCGGCGCCATCGTTCCGTATTGCCGAGTACGCGAGTGGGAGCACTGTACTCGTGGACTCGGTTGCTGACGTCGACGGAGCGCGCTCACTCCGCCTGATACGCGCCGCGACGGAGCTGCCGAATGGCCGGCGAATCCTGTTTCGCGAGTCATGGCGCGCAGGCGCCGCCGGAGTCCTGGAAGACTTTCAGCGAGATGCAGAAAATGGGTCGCTAGAGACGTGGTGGACGACTGGTGTCCGCGCTGTCGAGGGCAAACTGTTCCCGCTCGCAGTCGGGAACAAACTTCGTCTGGTGTGCGAGATTCACAATCGCTCGAGCGCGAGCGATTATCCGACCGAAACGAACACATTCGTCTTCACCGTCACCGACACCACTAGCGCGTATCGAACCGGATCGCTGCAGGTACCGGGACCGGTATTCGTGATTCAGCGTGAAGCGCCCGGCGATACTGCACTCGACCCGCTGACCATCCACTATTCGCCGGAGCTCGGAACCGCAGTGCTCATCCGCCGTCCGGAATATGAAGAACGCCTTCGATCCTGGCGAAAGTAGTCGATGAGTTAGCGGGCCGGGCCTTCCGACTTCAACAAATCCCAGATCCGCTCGTCTTCAGGACCAAGCACCCACACAGAAAACCCACGCAGCTTCTTTTCCTTCACGAGATCGAGCTTTGCCTTGAAGGCGCGAACATCCTCGAGAAAGAGCCATTCGTTGATTCCACCAATCATGTAGGATGCGAACGGAACCTGCTGCACTGCATCCCACTGAATCACCGCATTATTTCGCTCGGCCAATCCTGAACCCCATGACCAGCTGACTGATTCATTCGTCGAAGATGCGCGATCGGTTCCAGAAACTTCTCGCGTAAACCAGTGACCGCCATATGTCGGAATTCCGAGAGAGAGTTTTTCAGGGGGAACGAAACGGAGAAAATATTCCATCGCTTCCCGAGTCCACGGCAAACCGGCAACAGGACCAGGTGTTGTGCGGCGCGTGTGCTCGCTATACGTCATCAATGAGATGAAGTCTCCAGCACGAGCGAGCGCGGCGATATCGTAACCGCCTCTCCAGCTATCCTGCATGAATCGTCCATATGCAGTCGGGCCTGCGCCGTCTTCCGTCTTATGGACGACCGCTACACTGATCTTGCATCCTGCTTTATGGAGAGCGTTAGCTGATTGTGTATACCATTTAGTGAAGCGGTCACGATCTGAGATGTTGATGTTCTCTACATCGAACTGAATGCCCCAGTAGTTGTTCTCCTTGCACAAGGCGACCATCGATTCTATTGAGCGCCGCTGCGCAACTGTGTCGCCGAGCAGCTTGTGAAGGCCGGCCTGCTGGAATCCCTCGTTCGTGAAGAGAGGCATGATCTTCACTCCGTGCTTCTTTGCAAGGTCGACCACGCGGCGGTCGAGTGATCCCCACATGATCCCAAGACTGTCGAGTACATAAACCTGAGGCGCGACCACTGTGATCTGGTCGATGTGCTTGACGAGACTGTTGTAACTGTCTGCCCGATCGACGTAATAGAAGAGCCGCTCACCGGCACCCTGCGCCATCGACACCGTTGCGACAATCATCGAGACAGCTGCGCTCAGTGCACATCTTCGTATCATTTGCGCTCCGCTGGGAATTGAGGCGTTAAGACAATCATTGAATGACGAATACCGGCTGTGTCCATGCTTTCGCTCCGTTCGAATCGGAGATCGTCGCACGAACATACTTGAGACTGCGATTGAGGTGATATGTTGCTGGATTTTCACCCGTTCGCTCGAGTACTTCTCCATTGTCGCCAATGAACTCCACCGTGTACTTGAAGTTCTTGTATTGGCGGATGTTGATCTTCATGTCCTGACCGTTCACGACAATCGAGTCGAGCTCGACACCAGTGCTCGCGTAAAAGTGTCCGGCATCGAGCGCAGCGACGATCGTCGCTGGCTCGAGCCTCGCAGCGCGCACGGTCACCCAGGCCTTTCCTGGATTCGCGAGCTTGGGACTGAACTCCTCCTTGAAGTGATGCGCATCGTCGGAGCCGACTCCGTAAATCCGCTTGCCATGTGAGAGCAGATAATCCCATACCGCTTCCATCCCCGGCGAGTTGCCGCCGCCGAGATTGTTCACAAGAGGATGACCGTTATAGATCTCGATGAGATTCGCGCGCTTAACCTCCATCAGGTCATCCTCGGTGAGCGCCCATCCGAAGTTCGGATGATTGATCTGCGGAACGCCTCCAGCCGCGCGGACTGAATCGACTGTCCGCTGAACAGTAGCGGCAGCAGTCGTGTCAACGAGCGGCTTCAATGCGCGCGAAATGTTGATACCGATGAGATGCACCGGCCTGGTGCCGAATTTTCCTGTTATCTCCTCACCGGGAACGAACCGGAACGCCGAATCCTCGAGGTGTCTTACACTCGACAGATCGAGCAGAATCTCAGGATCTGAGAGGACGAGAAAATTATATCCGTGCTTCTTGTACCAGGTGGCGACTACCTCCGGGGACGAATCACCATCGGTAACGGAGGTGTGCGTGTGT
>DASUXX010000411.1:0-2463 GCA_036377755.1 Gemmatimonadaceae bacterium | reverse complement strand
TGAGGGTCGCGAGATGATCGTTCTCGCGATTGCAGACGAGGCAACCATCGCGAATCTCGACAAGTACCGGACGGATCTCGCGCGCCTTGCGGATCCGCGCGGTCTCTCGTCGGCGGATCGTGCGCGTCTTATAAAGGAAGCGAAACCGATTTACTGGTTGTCTGGGTCGATTCATTCTCCTGAGACGGGAAGTCCGGAGATGCTGATGGAGCTTGCATACCGACTCATTGTAGATGAAGGTGATTTCATCAAGTCGATTCGCGATAACGAGATCACTCTCATTACGCCGGCGACGGAGGTTGATGGCCGCGATCGCATGGTCGATGCAGATCGTCTGCAGCGTGAGCTGAAGCTCGGACCGGGAGGTGTTCCTCTTATCTACTGGGGCAAGTACACCGCGCACGACAACAATCGCGACGCGATCGTTCTCTCACAGAAGCTGACGCAGAACGTCATCAACGGATTCTTGTACTGGAAACCTGTCGTGCTCCACGATCTGCATGAGTCGGTTCCATTTCTATATACGAGCACCGGAACCGGTCCATACAACGACGAATACGATCCGATCGTGATCGACGAATGGCATACACTCGCATATCAGGAGATTACGGAACTTACCCGGCGCGGCCTGCCTGGTGTGTGGACGCACAGCTTTTACGATGGATGGGCGCCGAACTACACACTCCTTTCTGTTGCGAACCTTCACAACTCGATCGGCCGCTTCTACGAGACGTACACCTCTCGCGGCGCTGATTGTCACACAGTGCGCCTTCAGGCGAATGCAACTTCACGCACATGGGACAGGCCCAATCCTCCGGTGAACGGAGTGAAGTGGTGCATCAGGAGCAACATCAACTATCAGCAGTCGGGCGCATTGATCGCGCTCAAGTATGTTGCCGATCACAAGGAAACCTTCCTCGAGAATTACGTTGCAAAGGCCGAGCGGATGATCGATCGCGGTCGCACGTCGGCTCCGTATGCATTTGTAATACCGCGCAATCAGCGGCATGCTGCCGAGGCGGCGGATCTTGTGAATCTATTTAGAAGGCATGGTGCTGAGATTCATGTTGCAAGCTCGGCGTTCCGTTTCAAGTCAGGTGGTCGCGACACCACAACGACCGCCGTCAACGTGGGCGACTGGATCGTTCGGCTCGATCAGCCGTACTCGGCTCCTGTCCGCACGTTGCTCGCGATCCAGAAATACAAAGCGGATGATCCGCCCCCGTACGACGACACCGGCTGGACACTTGATGAGCTGCGCCATGTAACGACGCTGAAGGTTGCCGACTCGACGATTCTCACTCGTCCGATGACGCCTCTTACAACGAATGCGAGTGTTCGCGGCAACGTTGCTTCGAGTGGAACGCTTCTCATCAAGCATCTCGGCGACTGGCGCTCCGCAGTCCTTCCATGGAAGGTGAGCGGCGCCCGGGTCAGTATTGCCGATGCCGCGTTCAAGGCCGACAGCGTCAACTATCCCGCAGGCACTTACATCGTCGAGAACGCATCGGCTTCAGCTCGTGATGCAATCGCAGCGCTTGGACTGACTGCAGTAGCGTCAGTGTCGCCCATTACGGTGGCAAAGCACAGCGTTTCGCTCCCTCGCATTGCGCTGATGCACTCGTGGCTCGAGACGCAGAACGAAGGCTGGGTGCGATTCGCATTCGAGCAGATGGGAATTCCATTCACGTACATCTCGGATCAGGATCTCAGAAAGCCGAACACGCTCGACAAGTTCGACGTCGTGATGTACGAGCACGTGAGCGGCCCACTCACCGCGCTTATCAACGGCCGCCCGATGATCGGTCCGCCAATCCCATGGAAGAAAACGGCGCTTACCCCCAACCTCGGCAAATGGGACGAGACGGACGATATCCGCCCGGGAATGGGTTACGAGGGGCTCGCAGCGCTCAAGAAATTTGTGGACCGTGGCGGGTTGCTCATAACGACAGGCAACTCCAGCAATCTTCCAATTCAGATGGGATTCACGACGGCGGTCTCGGTGAACACGACGAGCCAGCTGAATGCGCGCGGCGGCATCTATAGAGCACAAACGGTCGCAACCTCGAGCCCTATACTATATGGATACGAGGCAAAGACATTCTCGATCTATTTCAATCAATCGCCGGTAATGTCTGTGACGCCGCGCGACACCACTGCGGAGAATGGGGGTATCGATCCCGCGATCGTTGCAGCGCGCGAGGCGCAAAGAGCGAAGGTGATTCTCCGCTACCATAATACGGCCGATTCTCTGCTGGTCTCAGGACTTCTCGCTGGTGGTCAGGAGCTCGCCGGCCGGGCGGCGGTTGTCGATGCGCCGGTGGGGAAGGGGCACGTCATTCTCTTTGGGATCAGGCCATTGTGGAGGTGGGAATCGCAGGGATCCTTCGCCATGCCTCTTAACGCCATTGTGAACTGGAATCATCTGGAGCTCTAGGCTGGGCTGAGACAAACCAGATCTGA